>JAGHYO010000071.1 GCA_017743605.1 Thermoflexus sp.
TCATCTACGCCAACCCGGTGGGGGACTGGCGGGGCGATGAGCGCTTCCTCCGGCTTTGGGATCAGCGCTAGGGGACTTTCACACGGGAGACCCGGTCCCGTCCACGGGCCTGTGGGCGAATCCCTAAAAGCCCGCTGCGACCCACGGCGAGATCCAAGGACTGACGGGCGAATTTCCAAAAGGGCCTTTGCATTCGGAGGATCCTTTTCGCTGCGATGGAGGGGATGCGATGCCGGCGATGACCATCCGTGAGGCGATCCGGCAAGCCCTGCGGGAGGAGATGCAGCGAGACCGCCGGGTGTTCATCATGGGGGAGGACGTGGGAGCCTATGGGGGGGTCTATGCGGTGACCCGCGGCCTCTACGAGGAGTTCGGGGAGGAACGGGTGCGGGACACCCCCATTGCGGAGTCGGCCATCGTAGGGGTGGCCCTGGGGGCGGCCCTGGGGGGATTGCGTCCGGTCGCGGAGATCATGACCATTAATTTCGTCCTCCTGGCTCTGGATCAGATCGTCAACCACGCGGCCAAGATGTCCCACATGTTCGGTGGCCAGTTCAAGGCGCCTTTGGTGATCCGGGTGCCGGCGGGCTGGGGCCAGCTGGCCGCCACCCACTCCCAGACCTTCGAGGTCTACTTCGCCTACGTCCCAGGCCTGAAAGTGGTCTACCCCGGCACGCCCTACGATGCCAAGGGGATGCTGAAGGCCGCCCTGCGGGACGAGGACCCGGTGATCTACATCGAGCACACCGCTCTCTACCCGGTGCGCGGCGAGGTCCCCGACGGGGACTACGTCGTCCCCATCGGCAAAAGCGAGGTCAAGCGCCTCGGGCGAGATTGCACCATCGTGACCTATGGGCGGATGCTGCAGGCCAGCCTGCAGGCCGCGGAGCAGCTGGCCCGGGAAGGCGTCGAGGTGGAGGTGGTGGACCTGCGCACGTTGCGCCCGCTGGACATGGAGCCTGTGTACGAATCTGTGGCCAAAACCCATCGGGCCCTGGTGGTCACGGAGGAGTGGCGCTCTTTCGGCGTGGGCGCCGAGGTCGTCGCCCGCATTCAGGAGCATGCCTTCGATGAGTTGGACGCTCCCATCATGCGCGTGGGCAGCCGGGAGGTCCCGCTCTCCTACAACAAGCATCATGAGCGGGCGATCCTCCCCTGGCCGGAGGATGTAGTGAAGGCGGTGAAGCTGCTGTTGCGCTGAACTGTTGCGCTGAAACAAGCCGGGCAGGAGGTTCCGGGATGGCCACGACGGTGACGATGCCCAAGATGGGCTTCGATATGGTCGAAGGGAAGCTGTTACGCTGGCTGAAGAAGGTGGGGGAGCCAGTGAAGGCAGGCGAGCCCCTGGCGGAGATCGAGACGGAGAAGGTGAACATCGAGTTCGAGGCGCCGGCTTCCGGGGTGCTGAAGGCGGTGCTCATCGCAGAGGGGACTACGGTGCCGGTGGGCACGCCCATCGCCATCGTTGCCGCCCCAGATGAGCTCGTGGAATCCCCCACTGCGGCCCCAGCTGCCCCGGAAAGGCCTCCACGCCCGACGCCCGCGCCCGCGGCTCCTTCCGCTCCGCTCTCGCCCGCGCCGGCTCCTGCTGGGGCGCTCACCCTGCCTCCTAGCGGGCGAGTGAAGGCCTCTCCTCTGGCTCGTCGCCTAGCCCGGGAGGCCGGCATTGACCTGCGAGAGATCCCTGGCACTGGCCCAGGGGGGCGGGTGGTCAAGCGCGACGTGGATCGCTACCTCCAGGCCCGCGCGCCGGCCGCCGCTCCCCCGCCTCCGCCGGCCGCCGTGCCCATTCCAACTCCAGCGCCCACTCCGGCTCCCGCCCCCGTGCCCACCGCGGTGCCGGTCAGCCCGCTGCGGCAGGCCATTGCCCGGCGGACGACCGCCAGCAAGCAGACCGCGCCCCATTTTTATGTCACGGTCGAGGTGGATATGGGCGAGGCCATGGCCTGGCGGGCGCGGATCAACGAGGCGCTGGGGGAGCGAGGCAAGTTGACCGTGAACGATATGGTGGTGAAGGCCGCCGCCCTCGCCCTTCGGGAGTTCCCCGCCCTGCGCTCTTCCTATCAGGAGAGCGGGATCATCCGCCACGAGGCCATCCACATCGGCATCGCCGTGGCCCTGGAGGAAGGGCTGATCACCGTGGTCCTGCGGGACGCCGACCGCAAGCCCCTGGCCCAGATCGCCCGTGAGAGCAAGGAGCTGGTGGAACGGGCCCGGAGCGGGAGGGTACGCCCGGAGGACGTCGAGGGCAGCGTCTTCACTGTGAGCAACCTGGGGATGTTCGACGTGGAGCACTTCATCGCCATCATCAATCCCCCGGAAGCCGCCATCATGGCCGTCGGAAGCGTCCGGGAGGTGCCCGTGGTGAAGAACGGGCAGCTCGCCATTGGGCAGCGCATGAAGGTGACCGTGTCGGCGGACCACCGGGTGACCGACGGCGCCGAGGTGGCCCGCTTCCTTCAAGCCTTCCGGCGTTATCTGGAGAACCCCCTCCTCTTGCTGGTGGAATAAGACCTTGTGTCCCTGCACGGCGCGGAGGGACGGGGCCGGGTGTCGGGGAGGCCCGCCCGGCCCCTCCGCGCGGAAGCCCCGCGGATTCCCTCCCTGGAGCGACTGGCGTATGATAGAGAAGGCCCCCACAGGGGGTCCTTCATCCATCGCATGCTGGAGGACGAGATGCCCTTCCGCCTGGGACCGACCGAGCTGATCCTCATCCTCTTGATCGCCCTGTTGCTCTTCGGGCCCGGCCGCTTGAGCAACCTGGCCCGGGAGCTCGGCCAGAGCATCCGGGAGTTCCGGCGCGGTCTGACCTCGGAGGAGGAAAAAGGGGAGACGAAGCCGGACAAGCCTTCGTGATGGAGGACACGATCGCTTCTGGATCCCTGACGAGGCACGCTATGCGCACCCTCGACGAATGGCTGGAAGAGGCCGCCGCGTTCCACGGCCACCTCTGCCCGGGCCAGATCCTCGGCGTCCGAATGGCCCTCCTGGGATGCCGGTTGCTGGGTCTGAATCCCGAGGACCCCGCGGATCGCCGTCGGCTCATCGTCTATGTGGAGATCGACCGCTGCCTGACCGACGCCATCGCCACCGTCACCGGCTGCCGGCTCGGACGGCGGACCCTCAAGCATGTTGATTATGGGAAGGCCGCTGCCACCTTTGTGGATACCCAGACCGGCCGGGCGGTGCGGATCGTGGCCCGGGACGATGCCCGTGAGACGGCCCTGCATCTGGCTCCCCCAGGCCTTAGCCGGGCCGCCGCCCAGCGCCACGCCTATCGCATCATGCCCGACGAGGAGCTCTGCTACGCCCAGTGGGTCCGGGTGGAGATCCCTCCGGAGGATCTGCCCGGCCATCCTCTCCGTCGGGTCTTCTGCGCGCGCTGCGGCGAGGGCATCAACGACGGGCGGGAGATCGTGCGGGACGGCGAGATCCTCTGCCGGGCGTGCGCGGAAGCCCCTTACTACACCGCCCTGTAGCCGATCCCGCTCACCGGGGAAGTCTCCGCCCCCATCCCACCGTCGATGCCGTGATGGCCCCGACGGAGAGCAGCCAGAGCGGCCACCCCGCCCGCAGGAAATCCCGGGGCCGGTAACCGCTGGCGCCCATCACCAGGGCGTTGGCCGGATGGGCGATGGGAGTGAGGAACGCCGCCGAGGTCTCCAGGGCCATCGCTCGCCCCCTCTCCGCCGACGGGACAACCAGGGTCGCAGCCGCCCGAAGGGCGATGGGTCCCCACACCACCGCGGTGACCGAGGCCGAGAGTGCCTGGGTAAGGGCCGCGGCGATCCCGGTGAAGACCAGCACGCTGACCCAGGGAGGTGCCCGTGCCAGACCATGCGGCCGCACTGCGCCCAGCCCCTCCGCGGCCCCGGTGCGCGCCACGGCGATGGAGAGGGGCAGCAGCCCGGCCACCATGAACACCGCGGGCCATTCGATGGCCCGATATGCTTCTTCCATCGTTAGACATCCCGAGAGGATCATCCGCACCGCTCCGGCTATGGTCGCCTCGGCCACCGAGCGGGACGTCCGGGCTGAGGCCACGATCACTTCGGCCACGATCGCGATGACCAGGATCCGCCGGGAGGTCCGCAGCGGTTCCCCGTTGGATGGCAGAACGATGAACTCGGGATCGCCATGGAGCAGGCGGACGCGCTCCCACCGCCCGTAAACCAGGAGGGCGTCACCGAAGCGAAAAGCGTTCATCGGTCGGCCTGAACCGCCATCGGCCTGACCACTGCTGTTGCAGTCACCGAGTTCATGGCCAGGGAAAGCCACGCGCTGAGCAGCGTCATCCCGGGCACCATCTGTCTGGGGGAATCCCCCGCCCATCGGCTCGGACGCTCCCCCAGCGCCCGGGAGACCCCCGTGCAGTTCAGGCGGGCAGTGAGGATGAACCGCGCGATCCAAGCGATGACAGCGGAGCGGCTGAACCCGCTGAAGGCCTCCTGCGGCGAGAGCAGCCTGCTGAAGGAAAGCCTGAGGACCAGGATCAGCGCCGCTAAATCCGGCCGCAGCGCCTCGCTCATCAGCCAGCCGATCATCCGCAGGAGGATCGAGACCATCCGGATGACCGTAAGGGAGAACGCCTTTTCCGATCCCCTCTTCCTGAAAGATCTGTGTATGATATCCCCAAAAGACGAGACCTCCCCTCCCCGATCTTACCCCGGGGACCTGCGGGGGAGATCGTTCGGAAGTCCGGGGTCTCTAGGGGCGGTTCTCTGGAGGGGATGCATCGAAGAGGGAAGCATCCCGAAGGAGAGCCATGGGACGGTTCGCCGGATCCTTCGTCAGAGGACGCAGATGCGTTGGGGATGCATAGGCGTGCTGATTGCCCTGATCGCAGTGACGCCGGTGGCCGCCCGGCTGTTCCTAAGGCTCTACAGCCGCCATTGGATCTACGAATCACTAGAGGAAGTTCCATCGCGGCCAGTGGCCCTCGTCTTAGGGGCTGGCCTGCGCCCTGACGGCTCCCCCACGGCTGTGCTGGCCGACCGGGTTCGGGCCGGGGCTGCCCTCTATCACCTGGGGAAAGTGGAGCGCCTGTTGCTCAGCGGGGACGGCCGCTCATCCCCTAACTACAACGAGCCGGAGGCGATGCGCCGCCTGGCCCTGCGCCTGGGCGTCCTGGAAACCGCCCTCTGGGTGGACCCGGAGGGCATGCGGACGCTAGACTCATGCTGGCGGGCGCGGGAGGTCTTTGGCGTGACCCAGGTGGTGGTGGTCAGCCAGCGCTTTCACCTCGATCGCGCTGTTTGGCTGTGCGCGTCGGCCGGCCTCGACGCCGTGGGGCTTGCGGCGGATCGCTCACGCTACGGGCCCCGGGCGATATGGTGGAACCTCCGGGAGATCCCCGCCTCCCTCAACGCCCTCATCGAGGGGCTTCGCATGCGTCTCGATCGTATGGGTAACCGCTGATCCGCACCAATTTGTCCCAGCGGTAATGGGCCTTGATGAACCGGATGGTCCTAGATCGAGAGCGCATCACCAGAGAGTGCGTCCGCGCCCCGGTCCCGGCGCAGCGAACCCCCGCAGGATCTCCCCATCGGTGATCCTGGTGGCTGCAAAGAAGACCTTGTCACTGCGGACCGGGTCATCGGCGGTGAGGATGCGGCGGGGATCGTAGCCTATTTCAGCGGCGAAGCGACGTTCATCCTTGTTCCGCAGCCACAGCCGGGCTCGGATCTCCCCACCCGGGCATTTTAGGGCAGCGGCGATGATCAGCCCTTCCGGAGCGCCTTCGATCCCGATCAGGAGGCTGATCCCGGAGTCTGGGAAGGCCATCATCAAGGTGGCGGAGACACCTCCGTCAGTGATCATCTGGATCCGCGCCCCGGCGGCTCGAACCGCCTGGATCAGATCCGCGTGGCGCTCGCGGTCCAGGATCACCGCGGTCAGGTTGTCAACGTCCTTTCGTTTTGCCCAGGCAACGCGCCTCAGGTTCTCAACCACCGGCGCATCCAGATCGATGGCCTCCCGGGCCTCGGGTTCCACAGCCAGCTTGTGCATGTAGACAATACGGCCTAGGCTGAGCATCGTCCCTCGTTCCGAGAGGGCGATCACTGCCGGGGCCCTGGGCCGCACCAGCCTCAGCAGCCGGGTTCCATCGATGGGATCGACGGCGACGTCGACTTGAGGGAGCAGCTGTTGCGAATGCGCTCGCCATTATAGAGCGTCGGGGTTTCGTCTTTCTCTCCCTCGCCGATCACCGCGACGCCGTCCATATCGACGGAGCCAAGCCTGGGGCGCATCGCCCCCACGGCCGCGCGGTCCGCCGCCTTGCGATCCCCCCGGCCCATCCAGCGGCTGGCGGCCAGGGCAGCGGCCTCCGTCACCCGCACCAGCTCCAGGGCCAGGTTGCGGTCAGGTTCCTAAGCCATTGGGATCCTCCCCGGTTGGTCTATCCCTCCATCCCGCCCATCGTATGAGCAGATGTGGATCCGCGCGCCGGGTGCGAAATGGGCCGGCAGGGAGCAGCCCCCCGGCTCGCGGGCCGGAATCGGACATCGGTGGAGCTCCTCCAGCGGATGATGTTCTCCACCCCATTCCCATGAATGGAGTTTGACAATCCCTTCCCCCCTCGTTATAATCCTGTGCTGCGTCTGCCAGGCGGATGCCTCCCCGGGATCCTCTTTCCACTGTCCGGCTGCGGGGGCGTTCCGCGCGCCGGCGGTCCGGGCCGCATCAGCCGCTGGATTTGGCATATGCCCAGCGTGATCCGCTGGGGGTAGGGGCCCCATCCCCTGGCAGATATTCGGATCGGAAACCCAGACCCGCAGGAAGGAGGACGATGCGACGGGGTCGCGCGCCCAAACGGGAAATCGCGCCGGACATCCGCTACAACAGCGTCCTGGTCGCAAAGCTGATCAACAAGGTGATGATGAATGGTAAGAAGAGCCTGGCGATGCGGATTGTCTACGGCGCCTTCGATCTGATCGAGCGCCGCACCGGCCGGCCGGCCATGGAGATCTTCGAGAAAGCCATGGCCAACAC
Source organism: Thermoflexus sp. (assembly GCA_017743605.1). GTDB lineage: Bacteria > Chloroflexota > Anaerolineae > Thermoflexales > Thermoflexaceae > Thermoflexus. The sequence goes on from JAGHYO010000071.1 coordinate 6,994, forward strand.
CAAGCCCCTCCTTGAAGTCCGGCCTCGCCGGGTCGGCGGCGCAACCTATCAGATCCCCCTGGAGGTGCCGCCGGACCGCCAGGTCAGCCTGGCCCTGCGCTGGATCGTGAACGCCGCCCGGGAGCGTCCGGGCAAGTCAATGATTGAAAAGCTATCCGCTGAGCTGATCGATGCGGCCAACGGGGCCGGGGTGGCGGTGAAGAAGCGGGAGGATACGCATCGCATGGCTGAGGCCAACCGTGCCTTCGCTCACTACCGCTGGTGAGCGGCTTCCGAGGCTCAAGCCACAGATGAGCGGGACGCGACAGGCGCGACGGCCTACCAGGCCGTGACCCTGTCGCTGAACAACCGGCGCGTTTCCCGCCAGCAGGGAAAGAGATCCCGCGGGGCGGAGGCCCGACAAGGCCCCCTCCGCTCGCAGGTCTGGGTGCTAGATCATGAACAAGGCTCCCAGAGGAACCCAGCTTGGGTCTTTGTGGACGATGGGGGAGGGTCGAAGAAGATGCCGCGAGAAGTCCCAATCGAGAAAATCCGAAACATTGGGATCATCGCTCATATCGACGCCGGCAAGACTACGACGACAGAGCGGATCCTTTTCTATACCGGCCGGACCTACAAGCTGGGCTCCGTGGACGAGGGGACCACAGTAACGGATTACATGGAGCTGGAGCGGGAGCGGGGGATCACCATCACCGCCGCCACCGTGGCTTGTTACTGGCGGGAGCACCAGATCAACATCATCGACACCCCCGGGCACATCGACTTCACCGCTGAGGTCCAACGGAGCTTGCGTGTGCTGGACGGGGGTGTCGTTGTTTTCGACGCTGTCCACGGGGTGGAGCCTCAGTCCGAAACGGTCTGGCGCCAGGCCGACCGGTATGGGGTGCCCCGCATCTGTTTCGTGAACAAGATGGACCGGGTGGGGGCAGATTTCTGGAACACCATTGAGATGATCCAGGACCGCCTGAGGGCGAACCCCCTCCCCATCCAGTTGCCCATCGGGATCGAGGCGGACTTCCGGGGGGTGATCGACCTGCTGGAGATGCGGGCGATCTGCTGGGTCGACGAACTGGGGACCCAGATGGTTTATGAGCCGATCCCCCCCGAGCTGCAGGAGGAGGCCGAGCGGGCCCGGGAGACGCTGGTGGAGCGGATCGCGGAGACCGACGACGCCCTCACCGTGAAATACCTGGAAGGGGAGTCTATCTCCGTCGAGGATCTGAGGGCCGCCCTCCGCCGGGCTACCATCGCGGGGAAGCTGGTCCCGGTGCTGTGCGGCGCAGCCCTCCGCAACAAGGGCATCCAGCCCCTGCTGGACGCCATCGTCGATTACCTGCCTTCCCCGGTGGATATCCCGCCGGTGAGGGGAGTCAACCCGCTCACGGGTCAGGAGGAAACCCGGTTAGCTTCGGACGAGGCCCCCCTGGCCACCCTGGTCTTCAAGGTGGTCACAGATCCGTATGTGGGCCGCTTGGTCTATTTCCGGGTCTACTCCGGGAAGATCGCCGCTGGCCAGCCGATCACCAACTCCACGCGGGGGAACAAGCGGGAGCGAGTCGGTCGTGTCCTCCGCATGCACGCCGACCGTCGCGAGGAGATCAAGGAGGTCTACGCCGGGGACATCGCGGCCACCCTGGGCTTGAAGGACACCTTCACAGGGGACACCCTCTGTGAGCCGGATGCCCCCATCCTTCTGGAGAGCATCGCCTTCCCGGAGCCCGTGGTCTCGGTAGCCATCGAGCCGAAGACCTTGGCCGATCAGGACCGTCTGAGCGACGCCCTGCGCAAGCTGTCCGAAGAGGACCCCACCTTCCGGGTCCGTATGGATGCAGAAACCGGGCAAACCATCATCTCCGGGATGGGCGAGCTGCACCTGGAGGTGCTCATCGAGCGCATGAGGCGGGAGTTCCGGGTGCAGGCCAACGTCGGCCGTCCCCGCGTCGCCTACCGGGAGACCTTCGCCCGCCCGGCGAAGGGCGTTGAGGGCCGTTTCGTGCGCCAGACCGGCGGCCGGGGCCAGTACGGGCACGTGGTCATCGACTTCGAGCCCCTGGAGCGAGGCAAGGGCTTCGAGTTCATCGATGCCACAGTGGGCGGCATCATCCCGAAGGAGTTCATCCCGGCCATCGAGAAGGGCCTGATCGAAGCGATGGAGGCAGGGGTGCTGGCCGGGTATCCCATGACCGACATCCGGGCCACCCTGGTGGGTGGGTCTTTCCACGAGGTGGACTCTTCCGAGATGGCCTTCAAGGTGGCGGCCTCCCTGGCCCTGCGCAACGCCGCCGAGAAGGCCGCCCCGGTCCTCCTGGAGCCCATCATGCGGGTGGAAGTGATCGTTCCGGAGATCTACACCGGGGACGTGGCCGGAGATCTCTCCTCCCGCCGGGCCCAGATCCAGGGGATCGAGAACCGAGGGAAAGGCGTCCAGTCCATCCGGGCCCTGGTCCCCCTGGCTGAGATGTTCGGATACGCCACCACCCTGCGCTCCATCACCCAAGGCCGCGGCACTTTCTCCATGGAGTTCGACCACTACGCCGAGGTGCTGCCCCAGATCGCAGAAGGGATCATCCGCGTTAGCGAAAAGAGGCCCGTCGGCCGATGATCTAAACCATGCATCTCTGCTTCTGAATCTTTAACGCGAACGGAGGTGCGACGATGTCGAAGGCGGTGTTTGTGCGGGCGAAGCCGCACGTGAACG
>JAGHYO010000072.1 GCA_017743605.1 Thermoflexus sp.
AGATGTGTATAAGAGACAGGGATCAAACCCTGAGGGAGGAACCGGCTCCATGCTGGAGGGAACCCTGAGCCCGCATCGCGCGACGCTGGACCCGCTCCTCGCCCTGGGTCGATCCCGGGGGTATGTCACCTTCGAGGAGATCCTGGAGTTCTTCCCCGAGGCCGAGAACGACCTGGATCGGCTGGATGAGATTTTCACTGCCCTTCTAGAGGCGGGGGTGGAAGTCACGGACGCCCCGGAGGAGGGCCCGATTTCCGAAGAGGAGGAGGTCGACGAAGAAGGCCAATGGAGGGAGGAGCCGGAAGCGGAGCTGGACTCCGATAATCTCCTCAGCCTCTATCTCAAGGAGGTAGGGCGGATTCCCCTGGTGACGCCGGCAAGGGAAGTGGAGCTGGCCCGGCGGATTGAGCGTGGGCGGCTGGCGGAGCGACGCCTAGCTCAGGGCGATCTCTCCCTCGAGGAGCGCTGCCGGCTGGAGGAGATCGTCGCCGAGGGGCGGGCGGCCCAGGAGCACCTGATCCTGGTCAACACCCGATTGGTGATCAGCGTGGCCAAGAAATACACGGGCCGGGGCTTGCCCCTTTTGGACCTCATCCAAGAAGGCAACATCGGCCTGATCCGAGCGGTAAAGAAATTCGACTGGCGCCGGGGCCACAAGTTCTCCACCTACGCCACCTGGTGGATCCGTCAGGCGGTCACCCGGGCCATCGCCGATCAGTCCCGCACCATCCGCGTCTCCATTCATATGGGGGACCAGATCAACAAGCTCCTGCGCCTCCAGCAACAGTTGGCTCAGGAGCTGGGCCGGGAGCCGACGCCGGAGGAGCTGGCGGAGGCGATGGGCATCCCTCGGGCGCGGGCGGAGCAGCTGCTTCAGATGGCCCGCCAGCCGCTCTCTTTGGAGACCCCCACGGATGATGAGGAGGAGAGCGTGCTGGGGGACTTCATCGAGGATCGGGGGACCGCCTCCCCGGCGGAGGCGGTGGGCCAGCAGATGTTGCAGGAGATCCTGCACGAGGCGCTGGCCACCCTCTCCCCGCGCGAGGCCCGCATCCTCCAGCTGCGCTATGGGCTGGCGGACGGGCGTTCATATACGCTGGAGGAGGTGGGGCGCAAGCTGGGGGTCACGCGGGAGCGGGTGCGGCAGATCGAGGCCCAGGCCCTCGCCCGCCTGCGGCATCCTACCTACGCCCACAAGCTCCGGGAGTTCCTCCGCGAATAAGGACACCTTGTTGGGGCCGGAGGGCGCGTCTCCAGGCGATCTGGCCCTTCCTTGTCTCCGCAAAATGGCCGCGTCGGGGTCTCATCCAGGGATCGCTTCCTGCAGGATCTCTCGGATATCCGCGGTCATCGGCGTGCCGCTCCCGCCGCGCCGGACGGCGATGATCTCCGCCAGAATCGAGACGGCGATCTCCTCCGGGGTTTCGGCCTGGAGCTCCAGGCCCATGGGCGAGCGCACCCGGGCCAGGCGCTCCAGGGGGACGCCGCGCTCCAGCAGCGCCTTCGCGGTCAGCAGCCAGCGCCGCCGGGAGCCGATCACCCCGATGTAGGGCGCCGGGGAATCCAGGATCAGCGGGAGGATCCGCACGTCCAGGGGATGGTTCCGGGTGGTGAGGACGATGTAGGTCTGGTGGTGGATAGGGGCGTGGGGGAGCGCCTCCTCCGGCGGGCCAACCAGGAAGCCGTCTGCCTCGGGGATCCATTCCGGGGCGCAGAGCTCCGGCCGGTCATCGCTCACCAGGACGCGAAAGCCCAGCCATTTGGCCAGGTGGGCGACGGCCCGGCCGACGTGCCCGGCCCCGATGATCAACACGGTGGGCAGCAGGAGGGGTTCGATGAAGATCTCCACCTCCCCGCCGCAGACCCCGGGGTCGCCCTGTCGGGGGTCGGAAAGCGCATAACGAACCAGCCGGGGATGTCCCTCCCGGATGGCGTGGAGCGCCTCCTGGATCACCCGGGCCTCCATCTCCCCGCCTCCGACGGTACCTCGGATCTGTCCGTCCGGATAGACCAGCATCTTGGCGGCCTCGTGGCGGGGGACGGAACCGCGGGCCCGGATCACCGTGCACAGCGCCGCGGGCCGGTTCTCCTCATACGCCTGCCGGATGGCCTCATACAGCTCCCGCATGAGGACTCCTTGTTCTCGGAGGATCTGGGGTTCACCGCTCCCTCATACATGCTACAACCGCACGGGTGCGAGCTCCTCTTCTCGGAGATCGTAGGGGTGTATTCTGCACGAGAACGGCGATGATCCCCAAAGAACTGGCAACGTGGGCCGAAGACTTGGAAGCCCTTCGCGCCCGGCTTGCTCACCTCTTTGCCCGCAGCCAACCCCAAAAGAAGACCGCCACATACCGGCAGGGTCTGTTGACCCCCATCCTCTGCCAGAACAGGTAGCAAGTCCCCGCAGCGGTGGGCGATGCCACACCCGACCGCCCCGAGCGGCTCCTGCATCGGGCCCCCCGGGATGCGAACGCCGCTCAGGAGGAACGGGTCGGTTTGGTCTCGCAGACCCTAAGCCACCCCACAGGCGTCGGGGTCGCAGACGACGCCGGCTTGCCGAAACAGGGGGCTTAGAAGGGGCCCTGTCTCTCACCACCGTGGCCCCCGTGGTGGCGGCCTGGCCGGCGCCGTCGTAGCAGCGGCTGACCGTGGCCGAGGGGGAGTGGAACAGGTGGATCGAAGAAAGCCAAAGCGAGAGCGGCTCCTCCGATCTGATCGAGACAAACCTGGGCAAGCGAGGAAATCCGCCGAACGATTTTCCCCGCATCTCCGATCGGGAGCTGCTTGATGTCGGCGCCGACATCCCGGGAACGGTCGGTCTCCTCCTATGCGGGTAAAATCAAATCAACCCTGAAACTTGGCAGGCGCGGAAACGCTCGCCCATCTTGATCTCTCGAAGGCGGTCGATCAACGCCATGGGTTCGCCTGGAGGAAGCGGCGTCCGTCCCTCTCGCGCGCTGATCATCGAAGACGACCCGAACGAGGCCCAGGCGCCGCGTGATCTGCTGGTCTGGAACCGATTTGAAGTCGCCCTGGCGGCCACCGCTCGCCAGGGATGGAGCCGGCTGCGCTCCTGGGATCCCGATGCGGTGGTCCTCGACCGGGACCTGCCGGACGCGGATGGCTTGACGCTTTGCCGAGCGATCCAATTGGATGCCCAGCCCCGGGATCTCTCGGTGCTCATCCTCGCTGGCCGCTCCGCGGTCCGAGAGCCGGTGAAAGGCAGACGGGCGAGGGCGGAGGATCGCGTCGCCAAGCCCTATGATCCGCGGGAGGTCCTGACGCGATTGCAGGCGCTCCCGCGCCAGGGTCAGCACATCGCCTCCCTCAAAACCTATCATCTGCAGTGGTGGAATTTCCTCAAGGCCTTCATCCCCTCCGCGGTCCTGCGAGCGCTTCAGAAAGCCCCACGGGAGGCGGCGGGCCCCGCTCGGATGCGGCCCCTCCGCATCCTGGCGTTGAGGCGGGGCAGGCTCCGAGAACGGCTTTGTGAGGCCGCTCAGGATGGCAGGCTTCCGGTCGGGACGCTGGGCCAAGCGCGGAAATGGCGTCTCGGAGTGTTCCGCGCAAGCATCCACGCCGAGGGAGGATCTCCTTCCCCGGTGGTGGGCAAGGTGACGATGGTCCGGTTCAACATCCCCCTCTCCCGTCCCGATCACGCGGCGCGGGCCTTGCGGGCCCCTCTGGTCCTCCGGGAACGAATCTGCCGGCTCCACTTGAAGCTCCCCCTTGGCCTGCGTTTTGTCCGTAGGATCCTGCTTCGCCAGGGGAACGCCACGGCGGGTCTGATGGAGGGATCCGGCTACCGGCACTATCGGCCTCTGGGGGAAGCCGTGGAGGTCGCCCGGCGGCCGGCGATGATCGCTCCCCCAGGGGACATCCTCCTTGCTCCCGTCTTTTACGAGGCCTTCCAGAGCCCCCTCCCTGTCCAACCCTGGACGGAGGCCCCCACTTTCCTCCGGACGACCCTTTACCGGGTGTCCACCGGGAGCCCTCCGCCCTCGACCGAGAAGGGGACGAGGTGAGCCATGCCGGCTGGCGCTTCCTCTCGGATCGAATCCTTGCCTCCGGAGGTGGCGGCCCGGATCGCGGCGGGGGAGGTGATCGAACGCCCGGCCTCCGTGGTGAAGGAGCTGATCGAGAACGCCCTGGACGCGGGCGCCACCGCGATCCAGATCGAGCTCTGGGAAGGGGGCTTCGCCTGGATCCGCGTGGCCGACAACGGGACCGGCATCCCTCGGGATCAGCTCCCCCTGGCCCTGGCCCGCTTCGCCACGAGCAAGATCCGCACCGTCGAGGACCTGAGCCGTGTGCGCACCCTGGGGTTCCGCGGCGAGGCCCTGCCCAGCATCGCCGCTGTGGCGCGGGTGGAGATCCTCACCCGCACCGCGGAGGAGACCGAAGGCGCCCGCCTGCTCGCGGAGGAGGGGCGGATCACGGTGCAGCCGGCGGCCAGCCCGGTGGGAACAGCCGTCGCCGTGCGGGATCTCTTCTACAACACGCCGGCCCGCCGGCGCTTTCTGAAATCCCCCCTGCGGGAGGCCGAGCGGGTCCGCGAGACGGTTTATCGCTACGCCCTGGGCTATCCGGAGGTCGCCCTCCGCTTTCTCGTGGACGGCCGGGAGGTTCTGATCGCACCCCCGGGGACTGCCCGGGAGCGGGCGGCGCTGATCTGGGGGCGGGAGGCCGCCGAGGAGCTGATCCCGGTGTTATGGGAGGCAGCGGATCTGCGCATCATCGGCCTGATCTCCCGACCCACCATGAGTCGCTCCTCGCGGGCCTTTCAATATTTCTACGTCAACGGGCGCCCGGTGCGCAGCGGGCTGCTGGCGGTGGCCCTGGAGCGCCCCTACGCTGGACGGCTCCCGCCGGGACGCTATCCGCTGGCAATCCTGCACATCGAGCTGCCCCCCGCCTTCGTGGATGTCAACGTCCATCCCCAGAAGGCGGAGGTGCGCTTCTCGCAGGAGCGATCGGTCTACTGGGGCCTCAGCCGCGCGGTGGAGGACGCCCTCTCCGGGTTCCCTTCGCTGGAGGCCCCGCCCGGCCTCTGGCCCGTTGGGATGCCGAAGCCTCCGGTCCGGCCTTTGGCGGAACCCCCGGAGGGATACCGGCCCGCCTCCCGCTGGCGCGCCCTGGGGCAGCTGTTCCAGAGCTACATCCTGGCCCAGAGCGAGGAGGGCCTGATCGTGGTAGACCAGCACGCCGCCCACGAGCAGGTGCTCTTCGAACGGCTATGGTCCGGAAGCCCACCGGTGGCCCTCCCCACCCCTGCTGTCCTCTCGTTCTCCGCCCGCGAGGCGGAGCGGCTGGAGGCGGAGCTGGACGGGCTCCGAAGCCTGGGCTTTGACATCGAGCCCTTCGGGAGGAACGCCTTCGTGGTCCGCGCCGTGCCGGCCCCGCTCTCCGGGCAACCGGTGGAGGGATTGCTTTCGACGATCCTGGAGGAGCTGCAAGCCGCCCGGCGGGAGGCGGGGGATCTGCGGGAACGGCTGGCGATGCGGCTGGCCTGCACGGCCGCCGTGAAAGCGGGGGACGGCCTCTCCCTCGACGAGATGCAGGCCCTCCTCGACGCGCTCCAGGAGGCCTGGTCCCCCAGCACGTGCCCTCATGGCCGTCCCGCCTGGTTCCTGCTGGACCGAGAGGAGATCGAGCGCCGTTTCCTCCGCCGGTGACGCCTTATGAGGTGAAGGTCGTCGCTCCCGGGCCTTCGCCCGATTCGGTCCCCAGCACCCGCACATCCCCCACGCGCCGGGTGATCCCGAGGGCGTCCATCTGCTCCAGCAGGGCGATGGCGACCCGCCGGCTGGTCCCCAGGAGATCCCGGGCCTCAGCCGCGGAGATCGCGCCGCGGGCCTGCAGGTGTTCCCGGATCCGCGCCACGGCCTCGTTCCAGGTCTCTCCCAGCATCACGAGCTCCTCGCCGAGCCGGATCAGGCGTCCTTCGTCCAGCAGGGCCTGCAGGAGCTCTCGGCCCAGGGCGGCCTCCGCTTCCTTGCAGGTGAGCGGATGCCATGGGTCCCGACGGAGCCCTGCCAGCGCCGTTTCCACCCGTTGACGCTGCGCCTCGGTCAGGCGGATGGCGAAGCCGGCGCGCCGGATCAGCGGGCCGGTCTCCTCGATTCGACCCTCCCGCAGGGCCGCCTGCAGCACGGCCTCGAAGATCGGGGGCGGCCAGCCGAGGCGGCTGCGGGCTTCCTCCCGCGGCATCCCCCGGCGGAGGGGATTCTCCCGATGATAGACCTCCACCCGCTCCACCAGCTGCCCCACGGCTCGGGCCTGCCAGTCGGGGGCCGCCCAGAGGTCCCCGGCGAGCGGGATCGCCTCCCCGCGTTCGGCCAGGGCCTCGAACCACCGCCGCACGGTCTCCGGCGGCAGGGCCAGGCGCCGGGAGGCCTCCGGGAGGGCGAGGGATCCGGCCTCCCGCAACCAGACCCGCAGCCGGGACGCGGGGTCCGCGCGGTGGAGGGCCCGGAGGGTCGTGAGGACCTCCGGGCGGAGCCGGCGGTGGCGGCGAGCCGGATGGGCGTCCAGGATCTCCCCGCCGCCCAGGGTGATGGAGGGCGAAGGCCAGCGGAGGATGAAACGATCCCCCGGCGCGACCACCGTGGGACGGCTCAGCACCAGCTGGACGAACCCCATCTCCCCGGGAGGCAGGATCTCCCGATCCAGGAGGCGGACCCGGGCCATGATCTGGGCCGCCCCGTGGAAAAATTTCACCTCGGCGAAATGGGGAAGCGGCCGCGGGGATCCCTCCCAGTGGATCAGCGCGGCGTCGAGGAGGGCGGTGGGCGCGAACCGTCCGGGGACCGTCACCCAATCTCCCCGGCGGAGCTCCTCCGGCGAGACGCCGCTCAGGTTGATGGCTACCCGGGAGCCCGGGAGGGCCTGCTCCACTCGCCGGCGGTAGGATTGCAGCCCCCGGATGCGCGCGCGGCGGCCGGAGGGCCAGATCTCAACCTCGTCCCCAACCCGAAAGCATCCGTCCTGCAGCGTGCCGGTCACCACCGTCCCGAACCCGGGCATGGTGAAGACCCGGTCGATGGAGAGACGAGCCCGGCCCAGGTCCGGCGGGGGCGGCTGGCCCTCCAGGGCCCCATGCAGGGCCGCCACCAGCGCCTCCAGGCCAGCTCGGGTGCGGGCGGAGACCGGGACGATCGGCGCGGCCTCCCAGCAGGTCCCCTGAAGCAGGGCGCGGATCTCCTCTTCCACCAGGGCCAGCCACTCCGGGTCCACCAGATCGATCTTGTTCAGGGCGACCACGCCCCGACAGACCTCGAGGAGGGTGAGGATGGCGAAGTGCTCCCGGGTCTGGGGCATCACGCCCTCGTCGGCGGCCACCACCAGCAGGGCGGCGTCGATGCCGCCCACGCCCGCGAGCATGTTCTCGATGAAATCCAGGTGGCCGGGCACGTCCACGATCCCCACCGTCTCCCCGTTCGGCAGGGTCAGCCAGGCGAAGCCCAGGTCGATGGTCATCTCCCGGATCTGCTCCTCCTTCAGGCGATCCGGGTGGATGCCCGTCAGCGCCTCCACCAGCGCGGATTTCCCGTGGTCGACGTGGCCTGCGGTGGCGATCACCGGCATGGCGGCTCACCCGATCCCGGAGAGGGTCACGGAGAGGATCCCGGGGAGGGGGATCCGCGGCCCGGGGTTTCTTTGAGGTGCTGCTTCAAGCGCTGGAGCCGCTGCTCGTGGCCCTGGCTCCACGCGCGGGCGGCGTCGCGCAGGTGGCGGGCCCATTCCTCCTGCTCCTCCAGCAGCCCGCGGAGGAGCTGCTCCAGGCGCGGCCACTGGCGCTCCAGCTCCTCGATGCGCCCGTCCAGCTCCCGGTGCTCCCGCTCGTGGGCGGCCCATCGCTCCTCCCGCAGGAGGCTCAGCTGGTGGAAGCGCCGCTCCTGGGCCGCCTGCCACTCGTCCCACTCCTGCTGAAGACGCGCTTCGTTCAGGCGGAGGATCTCGCTCATCTCCCGCAGCCGGTTCTCCCATCCCTCGCGCAGGGCCCCCAGCTCCGTCAGGGCCTGGCGGCTCTCCCGCGCCAAATCCTGGAGCTGGTGCAGGGCCGCGTGGTAATCCTCGATCCGGGCCAGACGCTCTTCCACGTGCTGCTCCAGGCGACGGAAGGCCTGCAGGTGCTGGAGGTCGGCCAGGCGCAACGCCTCCGCCTGGGTGGCGATCTCCTCCAGGCGGGCCTCGATGGGCTCGAAGCGCCGGGGCTGCTTGCGGAGCTCCTCCTCCAAGGGGGGGAAGCGCTGGGCCAGCTCCTCCACCCGCCGCCGCTGATCCACCTGCCCGTTCTCCAGGTCGGCGATCCGCTTGAGGGTCTGCCGGGCCTGTTCCTCAAGGTAGGTGAGGCGGGGACGGGTCTCCTCCAGCCCGCGGCCGACTTCCTCCAGGCGTCGGGCCTGGGCCTGCAGGAAGGGGATCAGGCGGTCCTGTTCCGTGCGCCGGGAGGCCAGCTCCTGTTCCGCCCGCTCCAGACGGGGGAGGGCCTCCCGAAGCTCCCCCATCGCGCGCTGGAGCTCCCCGACCTGGAGCTGCAGCGCGGCTTGCCCTTCGCGGAGCTGGCGCTCCATCTCGTCCAGGCGCCGCTGGATCAGCGCGGTCAGCTCCTCCCGCAGGCGGGCGAAGGCCGGCTCCGCCGGCGCCGGGCGGGCGGCCTGGGCCTGGGCGGCGGCCAGGGCCGCGGCCAGCTGACGGATCTGCTCCCGGGCCTGCTCCAGGAGGGCGGTCAGCTGGTCCACCCGTTGCTGAAGCAAGGCGATGGTCTCTTTGTCCTTCCGGCGCTCCTGCTCCAGCCAGAGGACGGTCTGGCGGGTCTGCGCGAGCTCCATCTCGATCTCCGGCCGCACGGGGCACCTCCCGGCAGAGATTCAGGGGTTCGACGAGCACAGTTCGGTCCGCTCCGGGACGGGACGCCGGGGGATCTCTCCGGCGCCCGCTGCGGGTTCAGTCTACACGGTTTCCGAAAGCGGGGCCACGGGCTCCGCCTCGGGGCGTGTGCCCATTCTGGTAGGACAACTGCTCGCAGTTGTCCCGCGATTTTGGGACACACCCCCCTGCGCACCTCGGGCCCCCTTGACGGGATCCGACGCGAAGGGCCATCATGGAAGCGGGCTCATCCGCCATCCTCGGCGGGCGGGCTCCTCCCCTGAATTCGCCGGGAGGCGACGAAGATGATCGAGCTGACGATGTTCGTGTTGACCAGCGTCGCCGCGGGCGTCCTGGGCAACCGATCCGACGCCCTCCTCTGTGATGTCGCTCGAAGCCTCTACGAGCGCCTGCGCCAGAGCGGCCCTCCCGTCAATCACGACCTGCAGCGGGCCATCCGCAAAGCCCTCCTTCAGGCCACCCTGGCCCTGCTCTCCGACGCCCTGAGTGAGCGGGGCGAGAATGTCCGAAATCCGCTTTCCCGCTTTTTGCGTCACCTCTTCCGGCCGAAGGACCAGGAAGTCCGATGGCTCCTGCGGGCCTATGACGCCCTCGCCGCCGAGCTGGGCAGAGTTTGGGACGCTGAATACGTGCCGCCGTCGTCCGTTGCGGAACGCGAGCTGGCCTTCTTGCTGGAACCGCAAGGGGTCGCCGCCGAGGAGCGAGGGAGGGAGCTGCGCGAGCGCCTGACGGA
>JAGHYO010000073.1 GCA_017743605.1 Thermoflexus sp.
GGGCTCGAGAGGTGTGGGGGGCCGCGCTGGAGGCAGCGAGGGGGATTGAGAGTGGGCAGGATCGTGTGGCGGCACTGCGTTGGATTGTGGACGCGTTGGCAGGTGCTGGGGAGTTTGGTGCCGCTCTGGAGGCGGCGAGGGAGATAGAAGACGAAGAGCTTCGCGCAAAGGCGTTGGCTGCGATTGCGGAGGCCCAGGCGAAGGCCGGTCTGGGCGAAAGGGCGGTGGAGACGGCGGAGATGATCCTCACCCGGCGAAACGAGCTCCTCCCCCAGATCGCCGCGGCCCTGATCGAGGCAGGCGACCGGGCGAACTTCCAGCGCCTGCTGGTCCCGTGCGCCTACTATCCGGACGCCGCCTACCGGATGTGCGGCCTGCTGGCCCGGCTCTACTCCGACCAGGCCGCGGCCGTGGCCCGGGCCGTTCGAACGTTCTAAGATGAACCGCGGGGGCCGCCCGCAGCGGCCCCCGCAGCCCATCCCACCACCGGGGTAGCCTTTGTGCACAACGCACAAACCCAGGCCCCCGGATTTTGGTCCCCCTGCCCGTAGCCGGGGCTCATGCATCTTTTTACAATAGGCGGGAATTTCCATGCCGTGAAGGAGGTGGCGATGGCCCGGCAGACCCTCACTGAAGTCGCTCGGGAGGTCCTGGAGCGCAGCAACGGGAAGGCTCCGAAGCCGCTGACCCAACCGAAGGACGTCATCGAGTTCGCCCGCGCCCAGGGCGTGGCGATCATCGATCTCAAGTTCGTGGATGTGCTGGGGAGCTGGCAGCATTTCAGCGTCCCCATCAGTGAGCTCTCTGAGCAAGCCTTTCAGGAGGGGCTGGGCTTCGACGGCTCCAGCATCCGGGGCTTCCAGTCCATCGATGAGAGCGACATGATCCTGATCCCGGACCCCACTACCGCAGTGGTGGATCCGGTTTGTGAGGTGCCCACCCTCAGCCTGATTTGTGACGTCTACGACCCGGTGACCCGCGAGCCCTACACCCGGGACCCTCGCTACATCGCCCGAAAGGCGGAGGCGTATCTGAAGCAGAGCGGGATCGCCGATGTCAGCTACTGGGGCCCCGAGGTGGAGTTCTTCATCTTTGACAACATCCGGTTCGACCAGGGGGCGCATTACGGCTTCTATTTCATCGATTCAGACGAGGGGATCTGGAACAGCGGCCGGGATGAAGGGCGGATGAACCTGGGCCATCGCCCGCGGTGGAAGGAGGGATATTTCCCGGTCCCGCCCGCGGATTCCCTCCAGGACCTGCGTTCGGAGATCGTGCTGCGGCTGATGCAGGCCGGCATCGAGGTGGAGGCCCATCATCATGAGGTGGCCACCGGCGGCCAGTGTGAGATCGATATGCGCTTCAAGCCGCTCACCCGCATGGCCGATCAGGTGATGATGTATAAATACGTCATCAAGAACGTGGCCCGGGCCCACGGGAAGACATCCACTTTCATGCCCAAGCCCATTTTCGGGGACAACGGCTCGGGGATGCATGTGCACCAGAGCCTTTGGAAGGAAGGTCGTAACCTGTTCTGGGACGAGCGGGGCTACGCCGGCCTCTCGGAGCTGGCCCGCTATTACATCGGTGGGATCCTTTACCACACGCCAGCTCTCTTGGCCCTCTGCGCCCCCACCACCAACTCCTACCGCCGGCTGGTGCCCGGCTACGAGGCGCCGGTGAACCTGGTCTACTCCCGGCGCAACCGCAGCGCTGGCATCCGCGTCCCGATGTATTCGTATTCGCCTGCGGACAAGCGGATTGAGTATCGCTGCCCCGATCCTTCCGCGAACCCCTACTTGGCCTTCGCCGCCATCCTGATGGCCGGCCTGGATGGGATCCAAAACCGCATCGATCCGGGGGACCCTGTGGATGCGGACCTTTACGAGCTGCCGCCGGAGGAGGCCCGCAAGATCAAGCAGGTGCCGGGCTCCCTCGATGAGGCCCTGCGGGCGTTGGAGCGGGACCATGAGTTCCTGCTCAAGGGCGGCGTCTTCACCCCGGATGTCATCGAGACCTGGCTCGAGCTGAAGTGGAGGGAGGTGGATGCCATCCGCCTCCGGCCGCACCCGTATGAGTTTTATCTCTACTACAGCGCGTGAGCTGGATCCCTCATCCGGAAGGGGCCGGAGGGGAGTACCTTCGGCCCCTTATTTGTTTCCGAACCCTGCGCAGAGGGCCGTATGATCGGGGTCTTCCTTCGAGGGCTGTCTCTCAGTCTCTCCCTCTCAATCCCCCTGGGACCCGGGAACTTCGCCATCCTGCGGGCGGGCCTCCGCAGCGGGTGGAGAGGGACCGTCCTCACCGGCCTGGGCACCGTGGCTGGAGATCTCGCGTATTCCACCCTGAGCCTGCGGGGGGCCGCGACCCTGTTGATACGGTGGCCGGCGCTGGGGACAGCCCTGGCGGCAGCGGGGTCTGTGTTGCGGATCAGGCTGGGGACGCTAACGCTGCGAGACGCCTGGCGGGGGGTGTCCGTCTCCTAAGAGGCAGGGTCTTCCTCCTCTCGTTTGTTCCTGACCGGTTTGGTCATCACCTTGACGAACCCGATGGTCCTCCTCTGGTTCCCCGCCATCGCCTCCGCCATGCTCCGCCTGGGGATCCCGGAGGTCACGCCGACGGCGGTGGCGGTGTTCTACAGCGGCTTCACGGCGGGGAGCCTGCTGTGGGTGGGTGTGTTGGGCCTGGTGGCCCACAGTGGGGTCCGACGGCTTTCACCCCCGGTGCTGCGGGCCCTGACCGCCCCGTGTGGCCTGACCCTGCCGGCGATGGGGGGATGGAGCGGACTGCGGTTGCTCACATCGCTGGGTTGAACGAGACGAAGCCGTCCCCTGCTTTCCCCGAAGCGGCAGTCGCCCTGGCGACGGGAGCCCTGAGAACATTGGGTACCCTCACTCCCTCCCGGCTTCCGATGCGGCCATCCGGGGCTGGCGATAGAACAAAGTCCAGCACGGTGATGAGAACGTGGCTGTCCTTGTGCGGATCCCCTACTCCAGCACGTAGAGACCGGCCAGAAGCAGCCCGCGTCCACCAGGATAGAAGGGCGGGCCCGGTGCCTCACCGAGCTCGGTGATTCCCCCCAGGACATCGAAAGGCGTCATCCGCCCCAGCTCCATCACGCCGGAGATCCCGAACAGGGCCAGGGCGACGGGAACCACCTGGCCGGAATATTGCCGGATGGCGTTCCAGCCATAGGCGATGACCACACGGACCGAACGGCGATTCGAGATGCATGCCCGATCCGCATGTTGAGCTGCTCGGTGCCGATGATCGCCCAGGTCACCCCTCCCAACTAGCCCCAAAGGACCCTGGAAACCACCCGGGCGGCGAACCCCGGCTCCTGCCTTGGGGCCCAGCGCATCCACTCGGAAAGTCCCTTGCGATATCCCTGCCATCCCAGGGACCAGAAGAAGGCGGGGATGAAAGCGATGGCCCCGGAGAGCAGGGTATAGGTGGCGATGATGGCGGCCGTCGCCAGCCCGAAGACCACTAAGGGCACGGAGCCCGTATAGCGACCTTACAGGCGGGCGATGAGGAGGTTAGCGAAGAAGAGGACCCCCGCGATCCGCGCGTCCAGGGCGGAAAGGATCACCCCCAGACAGAATCAGTCCGGCGGCCTTCATCACACCCGCGGCGGCGCAAACATAGGATCCTTCTTTCAGGGGATCCGCAGAGGGGTTCGCAGCAGATCCAGCAGGCCCCAGATGTCGTAAAGGATCAGGCGGATGACAAGGGAGAGAAGCAAAAGGAGGAACGGCTCATCGCAGATCATCTGTCCCAGAGGAATCCGCTCTTTCTCCATCGCACACTTCCCCCAGGGGATGGCCTCCGCGTCCGCAAGGCCGAGGCCGTGAGATGTTCCCGCGTCTTCGATTTCCTCCGGAGAAAGGGAGAGGGTATTTGATCGCCATCATATCGGGAAAACATCACGAACCGAGGGTTCCCTTGGTGGAGGGGACACCGCCTCGTCGGGGGTCCAGTCGCACGGCCATCTCCAGGGCGCGGCCCAGAGCCTTGAAGAGGGCCTCCGCCCGATGATGATCGTCCCGCCCGGAGAGCAGCCGAGCGTGCAGGTTCATGCGGGCATGGATCGCCAGGCTTTCCAGGAAGTGAGGGATCAGCGAGGTGGGAAGGGCCCCGACCGTTGGTCCGCTGAAGGGGAGATCCAGCACGGCGTAGGGCCGGCCCGAGAGATCCACCGCCACGAAGGCCAGGGCCTCGTCCATCGGCACATATGCATGCCCCATCCGTACGATCCCCCTTCGATCGCCCAATGCCTCGTCTAGGGCCTGTCCCAGCACGATGGCCACATCCTCCACCGTGTGATGAGGATCGATGTGCAGATCCCCCCGGGCCCGGACCTCCAGGTCGAAGAGCCCATGGAAGGTGAACAGGTGCAGCATGTGGTCCAGGAAGCCGATGCCGGTCTCCACCCAGGCTTCCCCCCGCCCATCCAGTCGGAGAAAAACCGTCACCTCGGTTTCTGCGGTGCGCCGCTGGTGCCGGGCCTCACGGATTTCCATGGGGGACCTCCTCGGCGATCTCCGTCAGGGCCCGGAGCAGCGCCTCGCTGTGCTCCGGCCGCCCCACCGAGATCCGCAATGTATCCCGCAGGGCGGGCGTGCTGTAGCGGCGCACTAGGATTCCACGCTGCAGCAGCTCCTCCCACAGGCGATGGGCATCCCGGCCGATCACCCGGCACAGGATGAAGTTGGTGTGGCTGGGGAACGGCCGGAGGAAGGGGAAGGCCTGCAGGGCCCGGTAAAGCCGCTCCCGCTCGGCCACCAGGCGGCCCACGTTCTCTAGCAGATGCGCTCGATCCTCTAAAGAAGCTAGCGCGGCCCGCTGCGCTGCCAGGTTGACGTTGAAGGGCGGGCGCACCTTGTCGTAAGCTTGGACCAGGTCTGGGTGCATCAGGGCGTAACCCATGCGCAGGGCTGCCAGCCCCGCCCATTTGCTGAAGGTCCGCACGATCACGAGGTTCGGATAGCGTGAGAGCCATCCGGCGAAAGTGTGGCCGGAGAACTCGAAGTAGGCCTCGTCCACGATGACCATCGCCCCTTCCTCGAGGGCTGCCCGGAGGACATCCTCAGGGAGCATTTGGCCGTCCGGGTTGTTAGGGGAGGCCACGAAGACGACGGCGGGCCGCAGGCGCTGGACCGCCTCGAGGAGCGTCTCGCGGGGGAGGCGGAACATCTCATCCCGCTGGACGATGTGGACGTGGCCGCCGTGCCAGCGGACGGAGAGGGCATACATCTCGAATGTGGGCTCGGCGATGAGAGCTGCCCGATGGGGCCCGACCAGCAGCCGCGCCAGGAGGTCGATCAAGTCGTCTGACCCGTTGCCCAGGGCGATCCACTCTGGATCCAGGCCGGTGTATTCCGCCAAGGCGCGGCGCAGGGCCCGTCCCTGGGGATCCGGATAACAGTGCCATGGCCCGTTCCGCAGCGCCTCCCGGGCGCGTGGGGAGGGCCCGTAAGGGTTCTCGTTGGCGTGCAGGCGGATCAGCTGGTCCGGCCGGATGCCGTAAGCGGCGGCCAGCTCCTCCGGGGAGACCGCCATGCTGTAGGTCAAAAGGTCCCGAAGATCCGGTCGGATCCATCGCTCCATATCCGTTGCCCCCCGTACGCACGTTTTAAGAGGGAGAGGTCTGCTCCGTCTCGCGCAGCTGGTCCAGCACCCGCTGCCAGCGGGGAGGCTCCTCCTCGAAGATATAAGTCACCGGGGCCACCACCACCCCGCTGCCGCCGATGGCCCGCAGCTGCCCGATGGCCTCGTTCAGGCGGTCCTTGCGCACGATGATGTGGATGGCGAACCAGCCGGGGTCCGCCTCGCGGACGTAGACCCGGGAGATGGTGGGGCCCTGGAGGCCGCCCAGGTCCGTCTGGGCGAACAGGCGGCGGGCGATGGCCTCGGCCGACTCCCCGCGCATGTTGGCGAAGAGCATGTAGTGGCCTTCCGCCCGAAGGTGGGCCTCGAAGAACTCCACCAGCTGCCGAGCCACGGCCAGGACCTCAGGCCGGGTCCGCAGGGCCTGGCGGTTGGCGATCAGGCAGGCCTGGGCGTGGAGGATCGCGCCGTCCCGCAGGGGCTTCAGGCGGTTGTCGTGGAGCGTGGTCCCGGTGGTGGTGAGGTCGACGATCAGGTCTGCGTAGCCGATGCTGGGGGCGACCTCCAGGGTGCCTTCGGAGACCACCAGCTGGAAGGCCGGGATTCCGCGTTCCTGTAAGAAGCGTTCCACCAGATTGGGGAAGCGAGTGGCGATGCGCAGGGGATGGCCCTCCCGGGCCCGGGATTGGGCGAGGGCGGCGAGCTCCTCCACCGTCTCTGTGGGCCAGGATTCCGGCACCGCCAGGACCAGGTCGCAGTGGCCGTAGTGGAGAGCGTCGTGGAGGATGAGGACGCTGGGGTCATGGTCCAGGCGCTCCATCACCACGTCGTAGCCGGTGATGCCGAAGTCGACGCCGCCGTCCCGGACGCTCAGGGGGATGTCGCCGGCCCGCTGGAAGAGTACGGTGACGCCGGGCAGGGCGGGGATGCGGGCGACATATTGGCGGGGGTTGGTCTTCTCCACCGCCAGGCCGCATGCGGCCAGGAAGGCCAGCGTGGGCTCCTCCAGCCGCCCCTTGCTGGGCAGCGCGATCCGGATCTCCCCGGGGCGTCGTGTGCCTGCTTGCCACAGACCCTGTGCCTGCAACGCATGCCCTCCGATAAGGCGCTCGGATTTTTGGAGATTTTACCGCTGCTGAGAGAGGGGGTGGAAGGGATAAAGAAGCTCAACGTAGGTCATCACGGAAGCCAACGGGGTGCACCAGGCGGATCCACATCCTTCGGAACCCAACGGATAACATTCGCGGATCCGGGTTCTGAACTCCGGTCAGGGTTTGGGGTGAGATCGCATGTGCGAAGCGGAACAAGAGATGATTGGCTCCCTTTCGGACCCATCGGGCCGGGATCTCCCACGTCAGATCTTGCTCTTCGCAGGAGGAGAACGAATGCGCTCCGATGCGCGTTCCATTCAGCCAGGCTTCTATCCTCTGGGGGGTGGGTGAGGGACAAATTGGGAAAGCCCGGAGCTCCAGAAGGGCGGGTGAGATTTGCGGAGCGATCCAGAGGGCCTCCGCCTCAGAGTGCTCCGCCTCCCAGAAGGGCAGCAGCGCGTAAAGCGCGAGGCCAGGCGAGATCAAAAGATTGCGCCACGAATCTGGGAGCCTTGGTTCTTCAAAGAATTCGGGCTTGAAGCGGCAGTCCGGTTGCTCCAGATGCTGGGCCAGCGCCCAGAGCAGGCCATTTTCATGCGGGGCGCTGCTCTTGGAGCGGGTGGAGAACCGCATCGCCTACGTGTTGCTGACCCTAGCGCAACGCGCATGCGAACCCGAAGCCGGGGGCCTTCGGATCACGATCCCCCTCTCCCGAGAGGATATCGCCCGGATGGCGGGCACCGTGCCGGAGATGACCATCCGCATCATAAGTCGCTGGACCCGGGCAGGGCGGATCCGCACTGAGCGGGGAGGGTATATCCGGATCTGGGGTTTGGACGCGCTGCAGGAGCTGGCTCACAGCGATCGCTGAGCGGTTACCCCGTTGCCGCCCGTCGGATGGCAATCCGCCACACGCAGCGGGAATGCGGGCTGGGGCGGATGAAGTCCGCGGGCCGCACCCCCGCCACCCACAGGATCTCCTCCCGTTCGTTCGCCAGCAGGGGCCAGCGATCCCGCCAGGCCTGAGGGATCTTCTGGTTGATCAGGAAGGTCTTCAGACGGACCGGCCCAGGCATCCCCGCCGGATGGAAGCGATCCCCCGAGCGCCGGGTCCGGAAGCGCAGCGATGTCCCTGCTCGGTCCGCATCCAGGTAAAGGGTCCACGGATCTGCATGCTGCATCCGGGCGGGATCCCAAGTGGTCAGCTCCTCCCAGATCACGGCCCACCGGCCATCCGGCCAGAGGATCTCCCCGGGCTGCAAGGGCAGAGATCCCGAAAGCAACGGCAGATCCGGCTCCGGCCAGAGGGATCCCTCCAGTGCGAGGATGAGGGTTCCGTACGCGACGCTGACCCGCAGGCCTTCCGGCCAGGTCAGCATCCCTCCGGTCATCCCCTCATCCGCCATCCGGATCGCTTCCTCCACGTGCTCGAACCGCAGGTCCCGCAGGCGATGGGCCAGCCGGAAGGCGGCCTCCCGCAACGCCATGCGTCGCAGACTGAGGGGCAGCTCGCGCCAGCGCGCGAGATTGAAGACGATCCGCTCCGGCTCCTCCGGGGCCACAAGGGTAGGCCAGAGCTGACGGAGGGTTTGCTCCAGGAACTCATAGTCGGCGGCGAGGGTCTCCGCCATCCGCCACCAGGTCTCCCGCAGGCGGGGATTGAGGCGTTCCAGGAACGGCAGCACCTCATGGCGCAGCCGGTTGCGGAAGAAGGTGAGGTCCAGGTTCGAGCGGTCGAAGCGCGGGGTCAGTCCCCGGGCCCGCAAGTAGGTCTCGATCTCGCTCCGCCAGACGCCGAGAAGCGGCCGCACCAGCCGGAGCCCCTCCGGAGGACGGCGCAACAGCCCATGGTATTCCGTGAGGGGCATGGACGGGCGCATCCCCCGCAGCCCGGCCAGGCCGCTCCCACGCAGGAGATGCATCAGCACGGTCTCCACCTGATCATCCGCATGATGGGCCACGGCGATGGTCCGGCTGCCCACCCGAGCGGCCACCTCCGCCAGGAACGTGTAGCGCGCCTGGCGGGCGGCCTCTTCCAAGGAAAGACCTTCCCGCTCCGCTAGGGCCTGGACATCGAGATGCTCCACGGCGTAGGGGAGCCCGCGCGCCGTCGCCTGCTCGGCCACGAAGACGGCGTCGGCGTCGGCCTCCGCTCCCCGCAGGCCGTGGTGGAGATGCGCGATGTGCAGCGCGATCCCCAGCTCCGGAGCCAGCCCGTGTAGGGCGTCCATCAGGCATAGGGAGTCCGGACCCCCCGAGACCCCTACCACCACGGTCTCCCCGGGAGGAAAGAGGGAGAAGCGGCGGGTGGCCTCCCGGACCGCCCGGAGCACCCGCGCGATGGCGCGTTTCTCGGCCGACACGATCTTCCCCCGAGCGAGCGGATCCGGAGCCCTCACCTCCGGGCAGGCCGCGCGGGGTTCACGGGAGCTGGCCCAGGAACGTCCGCACGGCCTCGTTGAAGGCTTCGGGCGCCTCGACGTTGGCGAGGTGGCCGGCCGAGGGGAGCACCACGAGCTGGGCAGAGGGGATGGCCTCCGCCATCTGACGGGCCACCTCGGGCGGGGTCACCTCATCCTCCTCGCCGACGATCACCAGCGTGGGGACCCGGATCTGAGGGAGGAGCTCTGTTCGATCCGGGCGTTCGGCCATGGCCTGGAGGGCACCGATGAGCCCGGCGGCCGGGTGGGTCATCATCTTGCGCCGCAGCCTCTCCACCCGCTCCGGATGCTCCCGTCGGGTGGTGGCCCCCAGCAGGAGGGGGAGGAAGGCCTCCACCGCAGCGGCTGTCCCCTCCCGACGGATTCGTTCGATCAGCGCGTAGCGGTTCGCCCGGGCCTCCGGCGTATCCGCCTGATGGCGGGTATCCGCCAGGATCAGCCCGCGGACCCGCTCCGGATAGGCGGCGTAGAAGG
>JAGHYO010000074.1 GCA_017743605.1 Thermoflexus sp.
ATCGGGACCTCAACGCGGCCCTCAATCTGCGAAACTATGGGTTGGCCGCCCTGAAAGGCCCTACCGGGAGTTCCCCGGGAAGTGACGCCTGTGGAGATCCCTCTGGCGGCGGAACGGCCCGTGAGGGTCGGTCTACGAGCCATGGGTCGAGGAAGCAGGAAGCAGCCCGTCATGAGTTTCACCCCAGACGGGTGAAATAAATGATGATGCGCTGCAGAACGGTCTATGACCCGCCATGAGGTGGGGAGACCCAAAATGAAGGCTTTCAAGACAGGCTCAAGACCGCCAAAGAGAGAGGCCCTTCTGCGGAGTATGTGCCGATGGATGGCTGGTGTTCGGCTCGGGCGAATCTCAGGCGGATCGCCTGCAGACCGAAGCGATTTGGTATGACGCAGAGGTCGCCATCATTCGGGATGGGATTCGGCGTGATCTGGCGCATCCCCTCCACGTCCTCAACCCAACCGCGTAACTCCTAATCGAGTGACCCGCAACACTGCTTCAGAGGAGAAGGCCCTGATCGTCGAGACGACCGTCTCGCGTCGCATCCGTTGCCGAAGCATGCGCATCGTTCGCAACAGACGTCACACGTCCGGAAATCCCAGGGATCTACGCCGAGATGTCGGCGCCAGCCGGGCGTTGAAGCCGAAAGTCTGCTCCAACAAAGAACCAGAGACGCTCGTCTGGAAAGCCGATGCGAAGGGGAGCCGCCTGAAGGGCGTTCCGCGTATTTTGGGCGTCTCCGGACCCGCTCGGATCGCCTACGCGGAAAACAGTCCGAAGTCTGCCTGCGCCGACGGGGACGCGGGCCGAAGCGCTTCCGGGCGAGGAACGGGAGCGGGATGAGATGGGGACAAGAAGGAAAAGGGCGTCTGGCTTTGTAGCCCTCGATGTCGGCGCACCCGGCGGACAGTTGCTTTGGTGATCAGTGATCGGGGCGAAGAGGCGTGTCGGCGGCCTGCGCAGGCGTGGCTGGAGAGGGGGCTTGGTCTTGCCCAATCGAGCGCGATCGGTGGTCTGCGGATGAGGGGGGCCGGCATCCACCTATCCGAGGGCTTTCAGGCGTTCCGGTGAGTTGGGTCATCGGGAGCGGTGGCCCCACGTGGTGCGTACGAGGTTCAGGTGTGATGGGCAGAAGACGCGATCGTTTGCCGGCTTTGATGCAACACACCAGCGGGTGACGAGATGGTCCGTCGCGGAGCGTGAACTGTCTCTGTCACTGAATCCCCGACCACTCCCCGAGAGCTCCAGGGCCCGTGGGTGGGCCAAAACCTGAAACGATTTGCGCGGAGCGGTGATCCCGGGGTCCTTAGGCCGCGCAAAGCGGGAGCATGCCCGCCTGTGGATACCTGTGGAAATCCGGGTGCTCCAGTCCGAAACCCGAGAACTTGACGCCCCCGCATATGCATCGTAGGATTGGCTGGGGGAGTCCGTCCAGAGCATCTGGGGCACGAAGGAGAGAGACGTCCGCCCTGGAAGGTGAGGTGCGGATCGCTCCTCCCGCCTCGGTGAATGCGTCTCTCTGGAAGGAAATGTCCTGAAGACAGGACTTATATAATGCGAATTGATCACATTTTTAGCACGTTCTGCGACCATTATTAGGAGGTATGACGATGGAGCCGGTCGTGAGGGCGGAGGTGAGTGCCCGCATTCCAACCCAGTATGGCACCTTCAAATTGATACTTTTCAAAAGCAATCAAGATGATAAGGAGCATCTTGCTTTTGTCATGGGAGATGTAGAAGGAAAGGAAGATGTCCTCGTCCGGGTGCATTCAGAATGCTTTACCGGCGATGTGATGGGCTCGCTGCGCTGCGATTGCGGTGGGCAGCTGCGACGCGCCATGGCGCGCATTGCTCAGGCGGGCCAGGGTGTGGTGCTCTATCTGCGCCAGGAGGGACGCGGGATCGGCCTGGCAGATAAATTACGGGCTTACAATTTGCAGGATGAGGGTTATGATACTGTTGAGGCAAACGTTTTGCTCGGGCATGGGCCTGATGAGAGAGACTTTTCTTTGGCAGTTGCTATGATTAAATCATTAGGAATAAAATCTGTCCGACTATTGACCAATAATCCAAAGAAGATCAAGGATCTGGAAGATAAAGGGATCCGCGTTACCGGACGTGAGCCCCTGGAGGTGCCTCCAAATCCAGAAAACGCTCTCTATTTGCTAACCAAAAAGCAGAAAATGAATCATTATCTATCTTATTATGACTTTAAAGGAGAGGAATATCAGTTTTATGATCTCATTGAATGGTTTGGTAAAAATGCCCGTTCTTACAAGCGGCAGGGCCGTCCGCTGGTCACGCTGAGCTACGCCCAAACCCTCGACGGTTCAATCACCCATCGGCGCGGCGTGGCCGGCCTCACCATCAGCGGCCCCGAGACGAAGCGGATGACCCACTGGCTGCGCGCCCAACACCGGGCCATTCTGGTCGGTATCGGGACGCTGCTCAGTGATGATCCGAAACTGACGGTCATGCACGTTGAGGGGGAGCCCCCCCGCCCGGTGATCCTGGATTCCAATCTCAGGACCCCTCTATCCGCGCAGATTTTCAACCATCCCAAGCCGCCGATCATTGTTTGCTTGCCGGAATCAGCAACCAGCGAGCGGGCCTCCGCCCTGCGCGCTGCCGGCGCAGAAATCCTCCCTATCCCTCCCTGCGAGGGTAAAATCGATCTGACCAAACTGCTGCCTGCCCTCGAACAAAGAGGTTTAGATTCCCTGATGATCGAGGGAGGCGCTACGGTCATTACCGCCTTTTTGAAGCAAAGGCTGGCAGATATTTTCATCTTGACGATCGCGCCGTTTTTCGCTGGGGGTGTGAACGCCCTAACCGAGCCCCTGCCGTCCATGCCTCGCCTATATCAGATCGGCTCGACGCGAGTCGGGCAGGATATAGTTCTCTGGGGGGTGTTCGAGCCCCCCCAACATACGGAATAGGGGCATGAGAACCCGTCATACTCTTTACTTCGTGGCTCCCTATCACGTTGAGCTGCGCGAGGAGCCGCTGCCGGGGCTTGCGGCCCGCGAGGTGCTGGTTGAGACCATCTGCTCAGCCATCAGCGCCGGCAGCGAGATGCTCCTCTATCGTGGCCAGTTCCCCTCCGTTCGTGATCCCCACGATCGTCTCAGCAGCGGCTTGACCTATCCCGCCCCATACGGCTACGCCTGCGTCGGGCGCGTCATCGATGTGGGCCCTCAGGCCGAGGGATCTCTCATCGGGCGGCTGGTCTTCGTCTTCCATCCGCACAGCACCCACTTCGCGGCCTCTCTCGATCATCTGCACCTGCTGCCCGCCGATGTTTCGGCAGAAGCCGCCTGCTTTTTGGCCAACACCGAAACTGCGATCACCCTTGTTCACGATGCCGCTCCTCTGCTGGGGGAACGCGCTCTGGTCTTGGGGCAGGGGATCGTCGGGCTGCTGACCACGGCCCTGCTGGCAGAGTTCCCCCTGCAAACCCTGCTCACCGCCGACAAATACCCCTTGCGCCGCCAGCTCTCCCTGGCCCTGGGCGCCGCCGATAGCCTTGACCCTGGCCGGTCGGATTTTCGCGCTCTCGCGCTCGATCGGCTCGGCCGGGCGGGCGCCGATTTCAGCATAGAGCTCTCCGGCGCGCCCAGCGCCCTCAACGACGCGATCGCCCTGACGCGCTTTGGCGGACGCATCATCATCGGCTCTTGGTATGGCGCCCAACAGGCGACCCTAGATCTGGGCGGCGCATTCCACCGCAGCCGCATCTGCCTGTATGCGAGTCAGGTGAGCACCATCCGCCCGGAGCTGAGCGCCCGCTGGGATAAAGCCCGTCGCCTGGCCTTGGCCTGGGACGCCCTGCGCCGCATTCGGCCGGAGCGCTGGATCACCCATCGGATCCCGATCCAGCAAGCCCCCGAGGCCTATCGGCTGATCGATCAGGCGCCCGAGGCCGTCCTCCAGGTCCTTCTCGTCTATCCGTAGCGGGCGATCGCCCAGCGAACAGCGGTCCACCTGTGCCCCTAGGCGCAGCCCGCGATGGGAGGGACCTCCATCTGCTCCCTCGGCGTGCGCGCTCGGGACCGCCGAGCCGCCATCCGCCTGAGGTTCAGAGCGTTGACGGAGGTGGGCAGTCGTGGTAGGATGGCCGAGAGGGTTCTAGGTAGCGGAAGCAAAAGCCGCGCTTGTCGAGGGGTGTGGCGAGCCTTCATGTTCAGGGCCGTCGCTGGAAGCCCGGCCTAGGGGGGCCGGATTCCCGATGTGCTGCAACCCAGCCTCGCTCTGGAAGCAGGTCCGATGCCTGGGGCGACCAGCCCACGGCCTTTATTGAGAATGCAGTCCGCAGGAGAAACGTCGGCCGGAAACCCAAAGAACGTTCAAGCTGAATTTTGCCTCACCGGCAGGGCGAGCTGCGGATCCTGCGGTATCCTTGATGCGCCTCTCGGCCACGGGACGGCTCCGAATGTTCGTGAAGTTGCGCGGTTGCGGTCGAATCGGGCCATCTTCGCTCCCGCATACCGCGTGTCTTGCCCAATCGACCGCCCCATGCGTGGATTTCGCCCCATGAATCCGCAGAAATCAATCTTTATGGTCTCTTAAAATGCTCGTTTTAGGAAAATTTATATGTCAAAACTTATATTTCCGCGGTTCTTCAAGCGATGGTTCGACGGATTTAATCCTCCGAGCCATCCTGGAAGAGTTGGTCGACGCCTTTGGATTTGAGAAGAACTCTATACTTAGCAAGACTATATGCGCTCTTTTAATTCAATTAGCTAAAAAATTCGCGATCCAATTGATTGATTTTGACCGAGAAGTTGGGAAAAGCGGCCTGCTTGAAGCCGCTCGCAAAGCATTGCCCAACTATATCCGAACGCTCTCGGTGACGGGGGCTGACAGCGTGCCCCCGCGCGGCCCGTTGCTGGTCCTGGCAAATCACCCCGGCCTGTCGGACGCCCTGTGTCTGATTGCCGCCATTCAGCGTCTTGACTTGCGAGTGATTGCCCTGGAACGTCCGCTTTTGCGCGCTTTGCCCAACACCAGCAAGTATCTGTTTTTTGTGGACAGCTCCCCTGCCAAGCGCATGACCGCTGTGCGCCAGGTGGTCGCTCACCTCAAGGGGGGTGGGGCCGTGCTCATCTTCCCGGCGGGGAAAATCGAGCCTGACCCTGATGTGTACGACGGGGCCGAGCAATCCCTCGCCAACTGGTCTGATTCGGTGAGCCTGTTCTTGCGGCTTGTCCCCGAGACGCAAGTGGTGCCCGCCCTAGTGCGGGGCGTGTTGTGGGAAAAGGCGGTCAAGCATCCGATCACGATCCTGAGGCGGGGCCTGGCCGAGCGCGAACGGCTGGGCGCCGCCCTGCAGCTGATCTTTCAGCTCCAGTTCGATGCGCGTCCCGTGGATGTCAGGGTGGAATTCGGCTACGGCATCCGCCCCCAGGGCCTCGGCGCCTCTCACCCCGACGCTCTGCACGGTGCTGTCTTGGAGTGCATGCGCCAACTCTTGCAACGACAAAAATCAACTGGGAAGCACGCTAAATTTGGCGCATCAATTGATAAGATATAATCATTCAGAGATTGCATTTCAGTTTACTCAAATCATGTAAGTTCATGGGGGGAAATATGAGCAATTACAAATATGCTTTAGCTGTCAAGAGGGATTTTATTGCCCGACATTTTCTTGTTGGAGGGGATTGGGGACATGAGAACTTCCCTAATTCTCATCATTACGTTCTGGAGTTGCAACTGAGCGGCGACGAGCTAGATCCTCATGGCTACCTAATGGACCTCGTTGAAGTGGAGCGGAGGATCGATGAGATCGTTGCCCGTTACCGGGAGCGATTGCTGAACGAACTGCCCGAATTCGCCGGCCTCAATCCTTCGCTTGAGCACTTTGCCCGTATCCTGGCCCTGCAGTTGAGCGAGAGCCTCGACGCCCCAAACATCCGCGCGCTCACGGTGCGCCTGTGGGAAAACGAAAGCACCTGGGCCTCATACACCATCCAGCGCGCCCCATGAAAATCGGCCTGCTGATCTATGGCTCTCTCGAAACCATCAGCGGCGGCTATCTCTACGACCGAAAGCTGGTGGCATCCCTGCGCGCGGCGGGAGAGCAAGTGGAGATCATCTCTTTGCCCCGGCGCCGTTACCTGGCCAGCTTGATGGACAACTGGACTTTTCGGCTGCCGCCCGGCCTGGACTTGCTCATCCAGGATGAACTCAGTCACCCCTCGTTGCTGATCGCAAACCGCCGCGCGCATCCGTATCCGGTCCTCAGCCTCGTCCATCATCTGCGTTGCTGCGAACAACATCCGGCCTGGCAGAACAGGCTCTACCGATGGATCGAACGCTGCTATCTGCGCAGCGTGGATGGCTTCATCTTCAACTCCCAGACCACTCGCGACGCGGTCCACGCCCTGGTCGGGGAAGACAAGCCCTACTGCATCGCCCCTCCCCCCACCGACCGCTTCGGGCCTGCCCTCGACCCGCGCTGGGTTGCCGCGCGCGCTGCAGAACCGGGACCTCTGCGGATCGTCTTCATTGGCAATCTGATCCAGCGCAAGGGGCTGCACGTGCTGCTCGACGCCCTCGTCCTCCTGCCCCCTGACCTAGTCCGTCTGGAGGTGATCGGCAACCCGCAGGCTGATCCGGCCTACGCCGCCGCCATGCAGGCGAAGGCGTCGAGGATCCCTGCGCCGATCATCTTTCACGGGGCGTTGGATGATCCGAGCTTGGCTGAGCAGCTCCGCCGCGCCCACGTCTTGGTCGTGCCCTCCACCTACGAGGGATTCGGCATCGTGTACCTGGAAGGCATGGGATTTGGCCTTCCCGCCATCGGGACCACGGCCGGGGCTGCCCAAGAGGTCATCTCCCACGGCCAAAACGGCTACCTGATCCCCCCCGATGACGCGGTTCAGCTGGCGGCCTGTCTGCGGCAGCTGGCCACCGACCGCGACCTTCTGGCCTGGATGGCCCAGAACGCCCTGCAGCGGTATAACCAGCAACCTTGCTGGCAAGAAACTGCTGCCCAAATCCATCGGTTCCTCCGCTCTTTTTGAAGGGGCCCTCTCCCCTCCGGAACGCGCTGTATCGGGGGTTTTCAAGGGAAAGGGTCTCCGTCTCTGTCCTCAAGGGGGACGCAGGAATCCCAGAAACCGGCCTGAGAAAGCGGCTTCACATAGGCGGCACAGGGGTGTTCATGGGAGTAGATGCTTATAGAATCGCAGTGAGGGACGCGTGGGGATTAGGTCGCGGCGCGGCACCAGGCGGCCCGAACGCCGCGGATGAGATGTCAGCGTGCGTGCCCAAATTCACTCCCGGAGGCATCGGTGGGACCGCCGCGCGGAAGTCAGCGCGGCAGCGCAAGGCCAAGGCAAAGGTTGCCGCCCCGGCGCTGCGCCATCGGCAGAAGCGGGCGGTCGAACACAGGCCACAGGAGGTTGCGCGCAGCCCGACGGCTCCAGCGCTGTTGGTTCCCGCAGACCTTTCTAAATCGACAGCGGGGCATGCACGCCGTTCCGAACGGAAGGAAGACAGAATCCGCGGGTCAGCGCGGCGTGCCGCCGCCCCTTCTCCTTGAGGACCTGGCGCATGCCGTGACGTCGCTCCTTTACCGAAGAACGTCTTCGACATCAAAAGGATTGCTGCGTTTCCGGAGGCGGATCGGGAGATGGCGATCGATTTCCCTCGCTATCTGCTTGCTAAGCAGACCGTCGACGACCGTGCGCTCAACAAAGATGTGTTGCGCGCTTTGATCGTCCACCTGGCTGGACATCCCCGAGACGCCGATCTCGTTGTCACAGAGATCGGAGGGGGGATCGGCACGATGCTTGTCCGTCTGCTCCGCTGGGACATCTTACCGCCCCGAGTGAGATACATCCTTCTTGATGTCATGCCCGAGAACATTGCCTATGCCAGAGACTGGCTGCCCTGCTGGGCCGCTGCGCATGGGTGGCAGGTCGCTTTCGATCCCCAAGGCGTCCTTTCACTCGAGAACGGCGTCCGAACCCTCGAATGTCATCTTCGGTGCGCCGACCTGTTTGATTATGTAGAGCAGAACCCGCCTCAGGCCCATCTGCTCATCGCCCACGCCGTTCTCGACCTGTTGCCCATTCCCGAAACCTTGCCGAAGATCGCCCGTCTCTTGCGCCCCGACGGCCTGGCCTGGCTCACCCTGAACTTCGATGGGGCGACCATCTTCCAGCCGGAGCTTACCTTGAGCGATCTGCAAATCTCCAGCTTGCCTCTCTCTCCGTTCGCCTCCCCGGACTCACACATCATCAGCCTCTATCATCAAACCATGCGCACCCGTTCCGGCGGCGACAGCGAGGCCGGACGCCATCTCCTCAACTACTTCGTCCAGAGTGGGATCCAGATCCTCGCAGCTGGCGCATCCGACTGGATCGTCTATCCGCGTGGGGGATCCTATCCTGCGGATGAGGCTTATTTCTTGCGCTGCATCCTGCATTTCTTTGAAGAATCCCTCGGCCAGCACCCCGCTCTGAGCCCCGGCCTGCTGCACGCCTGGCTGGAGAAACGTCGCGCTCAAGTCGAGGCCGGACAGTTGGTTTACATCGCTCATCAAATGGACTTCCTCGTTGCTTTCCATTCTGCTCCTGAGCATGCAACCTAATGTGCTTTGCAAGCGAACCAGTGAGAGCCTCACGCGTAGGATGTCCGATCGTTTTTATGCGGTCTCGGCTCTTAATTCGACGAGCTTTTGGTTCGTCAAGTTTATATCTATGGGTATAGGCGCCCGGCGCAGATGCGTGAATCTGCGGAGGCGAATCGCCCATTCACCCCCTTCTGTGCATTGTTGCGCCGCTGAGACCGGGCCCGGGCTTCCCAGCCCAAGTGATCCGTGTCAGGCGTTTGGTGGCTGAGGCGCTGGCCGTTCCGCGCTGAAACCTCCATCTCCGCCACGCTTAACCCAGCTCCCCTGGGATCCTGCAGAGGCCAGCGGAAGGCGCCGCTCGATGGGAGGATTTCACCGGCCCGGAGCGGATCGCTCGTGGGTGCGCCTTCTGGAGGGGTTGCCGCCCGCGTAGGGAGATGAAGGGCGCCGGTGGAAGGTGCTGATGAGATGGCCCACCGATGCCCTTCGCTGCGCGCCCGCCAGCGGCCGGATCACCATCGAGGCCCAGCTGCTTGGAGATCAGGTTCGAGTGAGCGTCCGCGATACCGGAGCGGGGATCGCCTCAGAGGACCTGCCCTACGCTTTCGATCGGTTCTATCGGGCGGAGAAATCCCGGGCCCGGGCGGACGGGGGTCCGGGCCGGGGCTGGCCATCGCCCGCTATTTGGTCGAGGCCCATGGGGGCGCATCGGAGTCGAGAGCCAGCCCAGCCGGGGATCCCAGCCCCTCTTCGCCCTCCTCACCGGCTCCCGCCCCTCAGCGGGGTTTTCCAGTTTTTCAGGGCCACGAGGATCCAGTAGGGGCGACTGGCGGTCCCTCCCACCGGGCACGCGTATACAAAACCCACGCATTAGGAACCGATCCCCCAGCGCCTCTATCCGTCCCGCATCTGGAAAAACCGGAAATCCCTGGCCCCTCCATTGGCTGCCTCCTGCATCTTTGTGGATGTGCTATAATAGAAGAGGCG
>JAGHYO010000075.1 GCA_017743605.1 Thermoflexus sp.
CAGAAGATCTGGGCTCGCATCATCGAGGTGGACCCGGAGGCCAACCGGCTGATCCTCTCGGAGCGGGAAGCCCAGAAGGAGCTTCACAAACGACGGAAGGAGGAGATCCTGGCGCGCCTGGAGCCCGGGATGCGGATGAAGGGCCGGGTGATCAGCTTGGCCGACTTCGGCGCTTTCGTGGACTTGGGCGGGGTGGATGGCCTGATCCATATCAGCGAGCTCTCCTGGCGTCGAGTCCGCCACCCTCGGGACGTGCTCTCTGTGGGCCAGGAGATCGAAGTGGAAGTCATCGGGGTGGATCGGGAGCGCAAGCGGGTCGCCCTAAGCCGCAAACGGGCGGAGGCCGATCCCTGGCAGGAGGCGATCTCCCGACTGCGGGAGGGCCAGCTGGTGGAGGTGGCGATCACGCGCCTGACGAACTTCGGGGCCTTCGCCGCCCTGAAGGAGTTCCCGGCGGTAGAGGGCCTGATCCATATCTCGGAGCTGGCGGAGCACCGGGTGAACCATCCCAAGGAGGTGGTGCGGGAAGGGGAGGAGCTGGTGGTGCGGTTGATCCGGATCGACGCGGAGAACCGGCGGCTGGCTCTCAGCCTGCGCCGGGTGGCTTCCCCCGAATATGCCATGCTGGACTGGGAGATGGCTCAGGCGCGCTTCCGGGCTGGTGAGCAAACCGGCTCGGAGGAGGCTTCCTGAAATCCCCCTCCGACCGGAGGAAGGGCCTGACCCGAGCTGCCTGCACCACAGGAACTCCGCTCCGCCGCTTGCAGCGCGGTTTGGCATCGCCCTTCCGTGCCTACCGCATTGCTTAAAGCGTTATGTATAGATCAAAGAAAGCAATTTCCTGTTATTGCGCTATACGGCAAGGCAGGGATTGAAATTGATCCGAGCAGCAGAAATCTGTTTTCTGGGATTAACTGGTGAAGGGGCGGCGTGTTATACTTAGGGAGTGAAACCGGTTGCAGGTTCGCCGGGCACATTCAGCGGTCAGCGGGAAGGAGGACGCGGTGGCAAGCAAGTTGGATCGGTTCACCCAGCGGGCCAGGCGGGTGCTGGCGCTGGCCCAGGAAGAGGCTGAACGCCTGAATCACACTTACATCGGCACCGAGCATCTGCTCCTGGGCCTGGTGAAGGAAGAGAACGGCATCGCCGGCCAGGTGCTCCGACGCCTGGGGGTGACCCCTCAGAAAGTGGAGGAGATGATCCTCCGCATGTCGGGGCCTGGCCGTCGCACCCCTCACAGCAAGCCGGACCTCACCCCCCGGATCCGTCGGGTGATCGAGCTGGCCGTCGATGAGGCCCGGCGGATGGGACACCACTACATTGGCACCGAACACCTCCTCATCGGGCTGGTCCGCCTGGGGGATGGGATGGCGGTGGACATCCTGAAGAGCCTCGGGCTGTCTCTGGAGCAGATCCGTCGGGAGACCAATCGGATGATCCAAGAGACGACCGCGGCCGCCCGGCCCCGGCGGGAGCGCCCGAAGACCCCGCTGCTGGACCAGTTGGCCATTGATCTAACGGCTTTGGCGGAGGAGGGGAAGCTGGATCCAGTGGTCGGGCGGGAGCAGGAGATCGAGCGGGTCATCCAAATCCTCTCCCGCCGGACCAAGAACAACCCCGCCCTGATTGGGGAGCCTGGGGTGGGCAAGACCGCTATCGTCGAGGGCCTGACCCAGCGCATCGCGGCCGGCGAGGTTCCCGAACCCCTCCTCAGCAAACGGGTCCTCCAGCTGGATGTCGCCTCGCTGGTGGCGGGGACGATGTATCGGGGCCAGTTCGAGGAACGGTTGAAACGGGTGCTGGAGGAGCTCAAGAGCGCTGACTGCATCCTGTTCATCGACGAGATGCATATGCTGGTGGGCGCGGGGGCGGCTGGCAGCGCCGTGGACGCCGCCAACATCCTCAAGCCGGCCCTGGCCCGGGGCGAGATCCAGTGCATCGGGGCTACCACGTTCGATGAGTATCGCAAATACATCGAGAGCGACGCCGCCCTGGAGCGCCGCTTCCAGCCGGTGGTGGTGGAGGAGCCTACCATCGAGGAGACCATCGAGATCCTGCGGGGCATCCGCCACCGCTACGAGGAGCATCACAAGCTGACCATCACCGACGAGGCCCTCGAGGCCGCCGCCCGCCTTTCTGCACGCTACATCCCCGAGCGCTATCTCCCAGACAAGGCCATCGACTTGATCGATGAGGCCGCCGCCCGGGTGCGGATGTACAAAGCCACCCGCTGGCCCAGCCTCCAGAAGGTCTACACCGAGCTGCGGACGGTGCAGCGGGAGCGAGAGGAGGCCCTGGCCGAGCGCCGCTACGAGGACATCGCCGACCTCAAGGCCCGGGAAGAGGAGCTCCAGGCCCAGCTGCAACAGCTGCGCATGCGGAGCGAGATCGATGAAGGGCCGAAGGTAACCCCCGAGGACATCGCCGAAGTGGTCTCGATGTGGACCGGCATCCCGGTCAGCCGCATCGCCGGGGACGAATCCCAGCGCCTGCTCCAGATGGAGGAGGAGCTGAAGAAGCGCATCGTGGGGCAGGACGAGGCCATCAGCGCGATCTCTCGGGCGGTGCGACGGGCCCGCGCCGGCCTTAAGGATCCCCGCCGGCCCATCGGCTCCTTCATCTTCCTCGGGCCCACCGGGGTGGGCAAGACGGAGCTCACCAAGGCGCTGGCGGAGTTCCTCTTCGGCTCCGAGGACGCCTTGCTCCAGCTGGACATGTCCGAGTTCATGGAGCGCCACAACGTCTCCCGCCTGGTGGGCGCGCCCCCTGGCTACGTCGGCTATGAGGACGCTGGCCAGCTCACGGAATACATCCGTCGCCGGCCTTATTGCATCGTGGTCTTCGACGAAGTCGAGAAGGCTCATCCGGATGTGTTCAACATGCTCCTCCAGATCATGGAGGAGGGCCGGCTGACAGACGCCCGAGGCCGCAAGGTCGATTTCCGCAACACCATTGTCATCATGACCTCCAACATCGGCGCCGAGACCATCCGCAGGGCCCACTTGGGCTTCCCTACCCAGAAGCAGGAGGATGCCGACCTGGAGCGGCACTATCGCGAGATGCGGGAGAAGCTCCTCAACGAGCTGCGTAAGGTCTTCCGGCCGGAGTTCCTCAACCGGGTGGACCAAGTGGTGGTCTTCCGGCCGCTGAGCCGGGAGGACATCCTCAAGATCGTGGACCTGGAGCTGGGAAAGGTGGCTGCCCGCCTGAAGGAGCACCGCCTGAGCATTGAGGCCACGCCGGTGGCCAAGGCCTTCCTGGCCGACAAGGGCTATGACCCCAAATACGGGGCGCGGCCGTTGCGCCGGGTGATCCAGAACCTGGTGGAGGACGCCCTCTCAGAAGGGATGCTGGCCGGCCGCTTCAGCGCCGGCGACATCGTGGTGATCGATGTAGAGGGGGACCAGCTGACCTTCCGGGCGAAGGGGATCGAGGAGCTGACTCCGTCGCCGGCTATAGTGGTGGAAGGATAAGCGATGGCACCCGGGGGCGCAGGACGCGCCCCCGGTTTTCCATACGGCCTCGCCCGACCTCGAAGGGGGCCGACTACGAATCTCAGCACGAATACACGAATCTAGCCCCAGAGTCCTCGCGCGCCCATCTGTGCCCCCATTCGGGGACGGCCCTCCACTCGTTGCCTCCTACATCAATACTTCCTCCCCTCGCAGCGCCGCCTGGAAAACCTGGGCCAGGAAGCGACGGGCATCGAGGATCTCCAAGAGCACCAGCCCCCCATCCGCAGTGAAATGGGCGATCAGAGAGCCCGCATGCTCCGCATGATCGATCACGCCCTGGGGGAGCCACTCAATCACCAGGATATCTGCATCCCGATCATATCGCACCTTCATACCGTTCCTTCCTTCCCGGATAAAAGGTGATGACGATGAGGCCCTCCCCCTCTTCTCCGTAGATGATACGCGACACTTGTCGTTCGCCGATGCGCTTTTTGGCAATCAATCGATCCTCCCGGGGGATAGCGACATCTAGACCCAGCAAGGCATCAACAACCTGCTCTTCATGAATCGGAAACCCATGCCGAGCCAAGAGGTCGAATTTATAGCGGGCATGAACAGTATAGCGAATCGCCATCGCCCTCCCCTTGGGATTAAGCCTCCCCTCGAGGATTATATGCCCATGGCGAGCCCCCATCGACCCCCTGATTGTAGGCCGGATGAGATCTCTCCGAGAGAGGAAGAGAAGGCAAAGGGCACGGAGAACGCTCGTGCCCCTTCATGTGAGCCCGTATTCCTCCCATCGCCGGTCCACCAGGGCCCGGATCTCCGGGCTCATCTCGATGCGCTCTGGCCAGCCCATGGAATGTCCTTCCTCCGGACCCTTGGCCGCGGCGTCAAGGCCGATCTTGCGCCCATATGCCTGCGGCGGTGCCGCTTGATCCAGATGATCCACCGGCACCTCCAGAGTCACCACATCCCGCCTCCAGTCCACGTTCCTCAGGGCCTGCCAGGCCACCTCGGAGAGGTTATCGACATCCACCCACTCATCCACCACCGCGAGGCCCTTGGACAGGCCGAGCAGCCCCGGGCCCCACAGGCTGAAGATCACCTTGCGGGCGCGACCGGGGAACCGCTTGCGAACGCTCACGATCACCAGCTCAACGGGCTGGCCCCAGATCCGGCCAGCAGGTATTCGTCAATGTCTGGAGGCAAGGGCGCGCTGGCCGCCCAGATACAGGCCGGATCCCCGCCCAGGGCCACGGCGATGGGGATGCGCTCCGCCTCCTGGAGCATTGTTCCCCCATTGTGTATCGAAAATTCCCTCACCTTAGCCCTATCTGCTTTAGAGAAAGCCAATAGTGAGGCTGTGGCTATAATGGAGGCAAACCCTAAGCTGGGAGGTTGCAATGCCGATCGTGCGCAAAGTGCAGGGGGTGCTGTGTCCGGTGCAGGATCTCGCACGGGCCAAGGCCTTCTATGGGGACACCCTGGGGCTGCCCCTCCGAAGGGAAGATCCGGAAGGGCGATGGGCGGAGTTCGGCCCTCCCCGAGGCCTAGGGATTCTGCTCCATCAGGGAGCAGCGGGCTCCGGGGGCGGGGCGATGTTCCCGGTGCGGAACGCCCAGCGCGCCCTCCGGCGCCTGAAGCGCTTGGGGGTTCAGGTCGGGGACCTGGTGGAGGTTCCCGGGGTGATGGTTATCGGAACGTTCTATGATCCCGACGGGAATCCTCATCATCTGGTGCAACCGCTGCTCCCGAAGGCCCCGCGACGCCGTCGGGCTCCTGAGGGCGGGGAGGTTGCTCCCCCTGAAGCCCAGCCGTAACGACCGCCCGGAAGCCTGAAAACCCCATCCCGGTGGGGCGCATGGGGCCGGGGCTCCTCCGGTCCCCGGCCCCTGTGGATCGGGCGGAGTAGAATTATCCTCAGCGGAGGGAGATCCAGAATGCGACGGGCTGTGATCGTGGACTTCGGCGGCGTGCTGGTGCGGACGGAGGACCTCTCCCATCGGGAGCGGCTGGCCCGGGAACTGGGGATGAGCCGGGAAGAGCTGGAGGCGCTGATCTTCGCCAGCGATCTCTCCCTACGCGCCCAGCGGGGGGAGATCCTGGAGCCAGCCTTCTGGCGGGCCCTCGGGGAGCGCCTGGGGATCACCGACCCGGAGGCCCTCCGCCAGCTGCGCGGGCGTTTCTTCGCCGGGGAGCGCCTGAACGAGCCCCTGGTGGAGGCCTTGCGACGGTGGAAAGACCGCATCCCTCTCGGCCTGATCAGCAACGCCTGGTCTGGATTGCGAGAGCTGCTGCGCCAGCTGGGTCTGCTGGAGCTCTTCGACGTGGTCGTAATCTCCGCTGAGGTCGGGCTGTTGAAGCCAGATCCCCGGATCTACTGGCGCGCCCTGGAGGGCTTGGGCCTTCCCCCGGAGGCGACGGCTTTCCTGGATGATCTCCCCGAAAACGTGCGGGCCGCCCGGGCCCTGGGCATGCACGGGATCCTGTTCCGCGATCCGGAGGATGCCCTCGCGCGGCTGCAGGAATGGCTCGACGGGGCGCGGTGAGCCGTCCGGAAGGCCCCATCGGTTCCTGAGAACGGAGAGCGGTTATGCCTCTGGAGATCCATCTGGATGATGTGGTGCAGCTGCGAAAGCCGCATCCGTGCGGCGGCACTGAATGGCAGGTAGTCCGCGTAGGGGCGGACATCGGGATCCGTTGCCTCACCTGCGGGCGCCGGGTCTTGATGCCCCGTCGGGAGTTCGAGCGACGGGTCCGGCAGATCGTCCGCCGCTCCCGGCCAAAGCCGCTCTGAAGATCCAGCTCATCCTCCCGCCCTCTATCATAGCGGGATCCGAGGGCCAGACATAGGCCGATCGCCTTTCGTTGCGCATCTCATCTCTAAAGGGGCCATCACGAAGCGTTGGAGAGCTTGGATCGGCGGCGAGCTGGCGCTGCTTCTGGCGGCGCGCTTCCTGATCGCTGCCTTCTGGCCGATTCCCCGTTCGACATTACGCCAACAACGGCATCCTGGCGCCCAGCGCCCGAGGGATCGTGATCCGGGACGTGGTCCCAGAGGACACCGGGATCTACATCGGGCCAATCCCAAAACGGGGTGATCCGCTGTGGGGACGCATCCCCTCGGGGACTGGGATCCTGATCATGGCGGCGGATGAAACCGAGGTGAATGGCAACGAGATCCGAGACAACGCCTCGGTGGGCATCGCCGTGGTAGGCCTGCAGCAGGTCTTCCCCCGGGGGACGGTCTTCGATGTTGGCGCCATCCTGGAGCGCAACTGGATCTGCGACAACATCCTGGTCCACCAAGGATTCAACCCGGATCCGAAGGCGCGAGCGGCTGTGCCGCTAAGGGCGGACATGCTATGGGACGCCATCAGATGGGATAACCTATGGCGGGAGCCGGGGGCCCGGGCCTTCCCGCCTGGGCCGGACTGGCCATGGCCGGTCCGGCGAGCCGACTGGCGGCTGCTCCGGCTGCCGGTGCAGCTCCTCGGAGAGTCGAATCCCAGAGGTCGTGATGCCGGAACAGTCGGTAGGCGAGGACATCATCTATTACGCCGTTCACGCCGATGCGAACGCGCGCCACGTCCTGCTCCTGATCCACGGCGCCGGGGGGTCCCATCTGGTATGGCCCGGGGCGGTGCGGAACCTCCCGGGGGCGACCGTCTACGCGCTGGATCTGCCCGGCCACGGGCGGTCTTGGGGGCGCGGGCGCTCCTCTATCGCGGACTATGCGCGGGTGGTGGTCGAGTGGATGGCCACCTCGGGGGTGCCGCCGGCGATCTGGGTAGGTCACTCTATGGGCGGCGCCATCGCCCAGTGGGCGGCCCTCCACTATCCGGAGTGCGTGGCCGGGCTGATCCTGGTCGCCACCGGAGCCCGCCTCCGGGTGAGCCCTCAGATCCTCGAGGGCCTTCGGTCCAATTTTCACCGCACGGTCGAGCTCATCACCGAATGGAGCTGGGGGGTGGATCCACCTGCCCGACTGGTAGAGGCAGGACGCCGCATGCTCCTCTCGGCGGATCCCCAGGTAATGGAAGGGGATTACCGGGCGTGTGACGCCTTCGACGTGATGGACCGCCTGGGGGAGATCCGGGCCCCTGCCCTGGTGATCGGCGGAACCGCTGACCGGATGACGCCCATCAAATACGCGGAATATCTGACGGCCCATATCCTGGACGCGCGACTGGTGCGGATCGAGAGGGCGGGCCATATGGTGATGCTGGAGCAGCCTGAAGCTGTCGCCGAGGCGATGCGGTCTTTCCTGACGGAGCTTGCCTCGCGCACAGGTCCAGGTGTCTGAAACCCTTCCCGGAGCCACAGCGCGTGGATGATTGCCATTGGGATGGACATCCTGGAGATCAAGCGGATGGAACGGGCCATCGCCCGCTTTGGGGATCGCCTGCTGGGGCGGATCTTCACGCCAGCCGAACGGCAGGCATGCCGCGGGCGGGTGGTTGAATATGCGGCCCGCTTTGCGGCCAAGGAGGCCGTCGCCAAGGCTCTGGGGGTAGGCCTGCGGATCATGGCCCGTGAAGGCATCGGCTTTCACGACGTGGAGATCCTCCCAGATCACCGAGGGCAGCCCCACGTGCACCTGCGGGGCTGGGCCGCGGAGCGCGCCCGGGCGCTGGGCCTGAAGAAGTGGGCGGTGAGCATAACCCACGACGGTGGGTTCGCCATCGCCGTTGTGGCCTCCATTGGGGATCTCCCCTCCCTCGATCTCCCTCCCGAGCGCCGCTCATGATGAGCTCCCTCGCACTCCGATAGCTGCGCCCTCCCGAGCGCTCATCTGTCCCCCTGGATCCCCGGGACGTGCGGATCGCGGACCTGCTGCAGACGGACCTAGCCGGGGCGCATGTAGCGGTGATCGGCCAACAGGACGCGCGGGAAGACTCCGCCGCTATCCGCCGCGCCCTCGATCGGATGACGGCCTTCGATCTGGAGAGCGGGGTGGATCTGGCAGAGGGCCTCCGGCTGGTGGATCCGGGAGATGTGGCCGTGGTGCACACGGACATCCAAGAGACCCACAAGCGGGTGACGGTGGTGCTGCGGGAGGTGACCCGCCAGGGCTTGTGTTCCACGGTCTCGGGCGGAGATCACAGCCTCTCCGATGCTATCCCGCCGGGGTGATTGAAGGGCTGGGGAAGCCTCTGGGAGCGATCCAGTTTGATGTCCATCATGACCCGCGGCAGCCCCTCGAGGGGGGCTCATGAGCGGAACCCCTTTCTGACGCATGCTGGAGGAGGGACTGGTCAAGGGACGATACCTGGTGCAAATCGTGCGGCTATGGGGACGCAACCACCGAGCCCACTATGAGGCGGCACGCCAGCGTGGCGTCCACATGATCCTGGCAGCCCGGATCCATCGCAAGGATCCAGAAGCTCTGATCATGCAGATCTCGGGGGTGGTCAAAGCAGAAACCGGCAGGTTTCGCATCTGTTTCGACATGGGTGTATTTGAGGCCGCCTGCGCTCCGGGAGCTTCGGCCCCAAGCACTAAAGGCTTGTTGTCCATCCGGCATGCTGGGGGATGGATCGGATGGAGACGGCTCCACCCATGGACCCTGACCGGACGGACTGCAGAGCTCGCGGCGACGGTCGCGTGGGCCTTTCGGATCGGGCGGGGGATGGCCGGGATGAGATCCAAATCTGGGATTGACGCAGGTCCGCCCTCCGTGTCATAATCATCCCAGACGGGAGGCATACGATGGCGCTGACAGCGGAAGACCTGCGGGATCTGGTGGTTCTCTTAGAGGCCCACCCAGAGTGGCGGAAGGCCCTCTGGGCCCTACTGGCCTCGGAGGACGTCCTCCGCATGCCCGCCGAGCTGGCGGATATCCGGGAGGAGCTGGTTGAGCTCCGCGCGGAGACCGACCGCCGCTTCGCGGAGCTGGCGGAAGCCGTTCGCCGCCTGAGCGAGCTCTTCATCGCCCACCGCCAGGAGTTCCTGGCCTATCGGGAGGAAACTGACCGCCGCTTTGCGGAGCTGGCGGAAGCCGTTCGCCGCCTGAGCGAGCTCTTCATCGCCCACCGCC
>JAGHYO010000076.1 GCA_017743605.1 Thermoflexus sp.
CTCCTGGCCCTGCTCCCCCTGGCCCAGGCCGGGGCCGTGGGGCCCGGCCCCATCGTGGTGGACGCGAAGTCCGGGGTCTCCGGGGCCGGCCGCAAGCCCTCCCTCACCACCCACTTCGTGGAGGTGGATGAGAACCTGAGCCCCTACAGCATCGGCCGGGCCCACCGCCATCTGCCGGAGATGGAACAGATGCTGCACGCGATCTACAGCGCCCTCGGCCCCTTGGTGTTCTCCCCTCAGCTGCTCCCGGTGTCCCGGGGCATCCTGACCACGATCTATGTCCCCCTCGCCCCCGGATGGACCGAGGCGATGGTCCACGAGCTGCTCACGGAAGTGTATGGGCGCGAGCCCTTCGTGAAGGTGTTGCCCCGGGGGACGCTGGCCACGCTCCGCCACAGCGTGGGGACGAATTTCTGCGTGCTCTCCGTGACCGGCGTGCCGGAGGCCGGCATGGTGATCGTGACGTCTTCCATCGACAACCTGATCAAGGGCGCCGCCGGGCAGGCGGTGCAGAACTTCAACGTGATGTTCGGGATCGAGGAGACGGCGGGCCTTCTGTGAGCTTGCGCAGTGATAGGAGAGAAGAGGCGATGCGGGTGATCAAGATCGGCGGCCACGAGCTGGATCAGCCCGCTTTCCTGGAGGGCCTGATCGCCGCCCTGCGCCGGATGCGGCCGCTGCCCCTCCTGGTCCACGGCGGGGGGAAGGCGGTGAGCGCCTGGC
The DNA here is from genome assembly GCA_017743605.1 of Thermoflexus sp. GTDB lineage: Bacteria > Chloroflexota > Anaerolineae > Thermoflexales > Thermoflexaceae > Thermoflexus. The sequence goes on from JAGHYO010000076.1 coordinate 724, forward strand.
AGCAACGGGTGGGGCTCACCCCGCGCTACGTGGCCGGGCTGCGGGTGACCGACGACGAGACCCGGGCGCTGGCAGTGATGACCCTGGCGGGGCTGACCAACAAGTCCCTGGTGGCAGCCCTGGCCCAGGCCGGTCTCCCTGCCCTGGGCCTGTGCGGGGCCGACCTGGCTTTGGTGCGGGTGGAGCCCATGCCGGAGCTGGGATGGGTGGGGAAACCATCGGCGGTGGATGCGGAGCGCCTCCGGCGCTGGCTGGCGGAGGGGCTGCTGCCGGTGATCGCGCCCATCGGCCTAGGGCCCGGCGGCCTCTACAACGTCAACGCGGACCAGATGGCAGCGGCCATCGCCGCCGCCCTCCCCGCCGAGGAGCTGGTCTTCCTGACGGACGTCCCGGGGGTGCAAGCCGAGGAGGCCGTCCGCCCCTCCCTCCGCGCCCGGGAGGCGGAGGCGCTGATCGCCGCCGGCGTCATTCGCGATGGCATGGTCCCGAAAGTGCGCTCGGCCCTAGAAGCCCTTTCCGCCGGCGTCCGACGCGTTCGCATCACGAACCTGAGCGGCCTGGAGGCCGGCGGCACCGAGATCCTCGCGGAGGCGTAGCGATGGACGCAGAGGCCCTGATCGCCCTGGCGGAACAGGTGCTGGCGCCCACCTACCGGCGCCCCCCGATACTCTTCACCCATGGCGAGGGGATGTACGTTTACGATGTGAACGGCCGGCGTTATCTGGACTTTGTGGCCGGCATCGCCGTCTGCGCCCTGGGCCACGCCGATCCCGGGGTCGCCCAGGTGGTCGCCGAGCAAGCCCGGCGGCTGGTCCACCTGAGCAACCTGTATCACACCGAGCCCCACCTGCGCCTGGCGGAGGCCCTGGTCGCCCACAGCTTCGCCGACCGCGTCTTCTTCTGCAACTCCGGGGCTGAGGCCGCCGAGGCGGCCCTGAAGTTCGCCCGCAAGTTCGCTCGGGTCCGTTTCGGCCCCCACAAGACCGGCTTCGTCACCTTCACCCACAGCTTCCACGGCCGCACGATGGGCGCCCTCTCTGTGACCGAGAAGCCCGCCTATCGCGAGCCCTTCGCCCCCCTGGTCCCCGGGGTAACCTTCGTCTCCTTCAACGACGTGGAGGCCGCCCGGGCGGCCATCACGGAGGCAACGTGCGCGGTGATCGTAGAGCCGATCCAGGGAGAGGGCGGGGTGAACGTGGCCACCCCGGAGTTCCTTCAGGCCCTGCGGGCGCGCTGCGATGAGGTCGGCGCGCTGCTCATCTTCGACGAGGTCCAGTGCGGCCTGGGACGCACCGGGACCTTGTGGGCCTACGAGGCGTATGGGGTGGAGCCGGATCTGCTGACGGTCGCCAAGCCCTTGGCCAACGGGCTGCCCATCGGGGCCGTCCTGATGCGGGAGGCAGTGGCCACAGCCCTCCAGCCCGGAGACCACGGCAGCACTTTCGCCGGCGGCCCCCTCGTGACCGCAGTGGCCCTCCACGTGTTCCAGCGCCTCCGCGACCCTGCCTTCCTGGCCCGCGTGCGGGAGATGGGGGAGTGCCTGAGGGCGCGTCTGCAGGCGCTGGCGCTCCCCGGCGTGAGGGAGATCCGGGGTCGGGGCCTGCTGGTGGGGATCGAGATCGAGGGGGACGCCCGCGCCGTGGTCGCTGCCGCCCTGGAGCGGGGCCTGCTGATCGCCACAGCCGGCGACACCGTGGTGCGCCTGGTCCCCCCGTTAATCATCGAGCGAACTCACATCGATGAGGCCCTAGAGATCCTGGAGGACGCCATGCGGACGGCCCTCCCTTGCTACGTTTCCCATACCTGAACCGGAGGCATCGGATGGTGCGGATCCGACCGGCCCGACCGGAGGACATCCCCGCCCTGTTCACGCTGGTGGACTCCTACGCCCGGCGGGGGTTGTTGCTGCCACGATCCCACGAAGAGATCGCAGCCACCTTGTCGGATTGGATGGTGGCGGAGGCGGAGGGCCGGATCGTGGGATGCGGCTCCCTGGTCTGGATGGGCCCGACCCTGGTGGAGATCCGCTCCCTGGCCGTGGCGGAGGATTATCAGGGCAACGGCGCGGGAGGCGCCGTCGTTCAAGCGTTGATCCAGCGGGCCCGAGCGGCAGGGGCTCAGGTCGTGTTCGCCCTCACCCGGGCCGTCCCCTTCTTCGAGCGCCTGGGCTTCGCGGTGACGGAGCGGGAGCGCTTCCCCGAGAAGGTGTGGCGGGACTGCGCGCGCTGCCCGTTGCGGGAGCGCTGCGATGAAGTCGCGGTGGCCTACGCCTTCCCGGAGGGCGAGGCCTGATCTGGAAGGCCAAGGGAGGAATCCCGGATCCCGGAGCCCTATGTTTGATTCCGAGGAGGTCCGTATGGTTCGCAAGGTGGTGCTGGCGTATTCCGGCGGACTGGACACCTCCACCATCATCCCGTGGTTGCGGGAGACGTATGGGTGCGAGGTGATCGCCTTCTGCGCCGACATCGGCCAGGGGGAGGAGGAGCTGCGCGGGGTGGAGGAGCGGGCCTATGCCGGCGGAGCCTCCAAGTTGATCCTCCGCGACCTGCGGGAGGAGTTCCTACGGGACTATGTGCTGCCCACGGTGCAGGCCGGCGCCGTCTACGAAGGCAAATATCTGCTGGGGACCGCGATGGCCCGCCCCCTGATCGCCAAACACCAGGTTCAGATCGCCCTGGAGGAGGGGGCGGACGCGGTGGCCCATGGGGCCACCGGCAAGGGCAACGACCAGGTCCGCTTCGAGCTGACCTACCAGGCCCTGGCGCCCCATCTGCGGGTGATCGCCCCATGGCGGGAGTGGTCCATCACCTCCCGCCGCGAGGCCTACGAATACGCTCACGCCCACGGGGTGCCCATTGCGTGGAGCACCAGCCGCTACAGCCGCGATCGGAACCTCTGGCATGTCTCCCACGAGGGCGGCCCCCTGGAGGACCCGGACGGGGAGCCCGAGGAGGACGTCTTCCTCTGGACCACGGATCCCGCCCGCGCCCCGGAGACCCCTGAGACCCTCACCATAGCTTTCGAGCAGGGAGTCCCCGCGGCCCTCAACGGCCAGCCGATGGGCCTCGTGCCCCTGATGGAGGCCCTGAACGCCCTGGGGGCGAAGCACGGCATCGGGCGGGTGGATCTGGTGGAGAACCGGCTGGTGGGGATGAAATCCCGTGGCGTTTACGAGACACCGGGAGGCACCATCCTGGTGGAGGCCCTGCGGGCCCTGGAGACCCTGTGCCTGGACCGCGAGACCATGCACTTCAAGCAGGCCCTGGCCCTGCGCTACGCGGAGCTGGTCTACTACGGCTGGTGGTTCAGCCCCCTGCGCGAGGCCATGGACGCCTTCGTGAAGGTGGTGATGCGGAACGTGACCGGGGAGGTCCGCCTCAAACTGTATAAGGGAAACGTGTGGGTGGTGGGTCGGCGCTCGCCCTACAGCCTCTACCGGGAGGACATCGTCTCTTTCGATGCGGTGGGAGCCTACGACCACAAGGACGCCGCCGGCTTCATTCGGCTGTTCGGGCTCCCGCTGAAGGTGCACGGCCTGGTCCGCCGCGGGCTGCGTGGGGAGCCCCGCGCTCCCGAAGAGCGGGATTAGGGCCTCGGCCAGGCCGGGAGGCCGGCCCCGCGGGTTTTCGGAGCGGCACGGAGCCCGATCTCCGACCTCTTGGGGCGTGGGTTCCGCAACCGGCGGGCCTCACGCCCGCAAGATCCGTGTTTTTTAGAAAGGAGCGAGGATGCGCCTCTGGGGGATCGCGGAGAACCCACCGCTGGATCCGGCCTTCGAGCGGCTGAACGCTTCGCTGCCGTTCGACCGCCGCCTGTATCCTCAGGACATCCGGGGCTCCATCGCCTGGGCCCGGGCCCTGGCCCGGGCCGGGATCCTGAGCCCCGAGGAGCAGCAGGCCATCGAGGAGGGCTTGCAACGGGTCCGGGAGGAGCTGGACGCCGGGACCTTCCCCTTCCATCCCACCGACGAGGATATCCACACAGCGGTCGAGCGGCGGCTCACGGAGCGCATCGGCCCGGCCGCCGGCAAGCTGCACACCGGGCGCAGCCGGAACGACCAGGTAGCGACGGACCTTCGGCTTTTCCTGATGGACGAGTGGCCGGCGCTGGAGGGCGGGCTGCGCGCACTGGAGGAGGCGCTGATCCGACAAGCGGAAGCGCATCTGGAGCTTCTGATGCCGGGCTACACGCATCTGCAGCGGGCCCAGCCCATCCGCTACGCCCAGTGGTGCCTGGCCCACGCCTGGGCCTTCGAGCGGGACCGGGAGCGACTGCGGGAGGCCTTCCCTCGCCTGGCTACTCTCCCCCTGGGCAGCGGCGCCCTCGCCGGCACGCCCTTCCCCATCGACCGGGAGGCCCTGGCCCGGGAGCTGGGCTTCCATCAGGTCTCCCCCAACAGCCTGGACGCGGTCTCCGATCGGGACTTCGTCGCCGAGTTCCTCTTCATCGCCGCCATGATCGGAGTCCATCTCAGCCGCCTGGCCGAGGACCTCATCCTGTTCGCCAGCGCCGAGTTCGGGTTCATCGAGCTGGATCCCGCCTACACCACCGGCTCCAGCCTGATGCCCCAGAAGCGCAACCCTGACGCCCTGGAGCTGGCCCGGGCGAAGGCCGGCCGTCTCCTCGGGCATCTAGTGGGCTTCCTCGCGGCGCTCAAAGGCCTGCCCTCCGGCTACAACAAGGACCTCCAGGAGGACAAGGAGCCGGTCTTTGATGCGGTGGACACGCTGCGGGCGGTGCTGGCTGTGATGCCCGGCCTGATCGCGACCATGCGGCCGCGGCCGGAACGCATGCGCGCGGCCCTGGAGGAAGCCATGCTGGCCACGGAGCTCGCCGACTACCTGGTGCGCCGGGGTGTCCCCTTCCGGGAGGCCCATCGGGCGGTGAGCGCGCTGTTGCAGGAGGCCCTTCGGGAGGGACAGGCCCTAAGTACCCTTCCCCTGGAGCGGATGCGCTGGCATCACCCAGCCTTCGAGGCGGATGTCTTCGCCGCCCTGGACCCTGAAGCCGCCGTGGAGCGGCGGGCCGCCGTGGGCGGGACGGCTCGGGCGGCCGTGGAAGCCCAAATCCGGGCCCTCCGGGCCCGCCTGGCCCCAGCTGGCTTCCGGTAGGAGGGGCTTGCAGGTTATCCGCCCTCAAACGGCGCTCAGGGCAGGAAATCCGGCCGTATCATTGACATCTTGGTCGAATCCGAATCCTCTCCGGTAGGAGCGGCTTTAGCCGCGAATGATATCCAAACCCCATTCCACATGCAGCCGGCACCAGGGGATCAGTCCGTCAGCGCCTCCGGCCGGCGGACCCCTAATTCAGCCTATCTGCTTCAAGGAGGCGCGGAGCGATCATAGGAGGTCGCGCTCACAAGGGAATGTCCAATGCGAGCCTCGACTGCTGGGTCAAATGGAATACAGCACTCGAATCCCTTCCCAGTTTGGATGAAAATCCCGAGCGTTGCGCGTAACCAGTATGGCCTGATGAACTCGTGCAGTGGCCCAGATGATGGCATCCGGCAAACGGACGCGGTATAGCCGTCGCAACCGAACAGTCTCATCTGCCACTTCTCTGTCCAAAGGAATGATCTCGAAATGTGTGTTCAGAAAGTCCCGCAGGAGCGCGTCATCCCCTCTCGCGCCAATTAGCACCTCAATCCAGGTGATATAGCTGATTAATACACGTTCTTATCGACGATATTACTGGTCATCTTCCACAATTCCGTTTAGCGCATCGATAACAATATTGGTGTCAAAAACAGCATTCATCGTGGCTCCCACTCTGCTCGTAGGCTTTCCTGATAGGCCAAGGCATCCATCCGACGGGACTTCCACAGGCCGAATGCAGGATGATCGCAAAGAGAGCGAGGAGGATGCAGCGGGCGAGCCACTGCACGCTGCTTCAAGAAGAAAATAAAATTTAGAACCTCTTGTTGTTGCTCCGGTGATAGGGCCCGCAACTCTCGCTCGATCAGCTCCAAAATGTTCATGGACAACTCCCTCCGCTCATGATTCCTTCGTTCATTATGAATTATAGCATGCTTCCGGACGTGTCCCCATCGAGGGGGGCATCTAAGGGCGATGCACCATAAACGACTTCCGAGACAGTCCATCCCAATCGGGCGGCGGAGGTCTCCTCCGCTCGCACTATAATTCCCTACGAACATGGCCTGCGCAGGAGGATGCCCATGCGCGTAGAGGTTCGGATCGGAGCCGCTCAGGAAGTGGAGGCGGATGCGGTGGTGGTGAACCTGTTCGAGGGCGTGACGGCGCCGGGCGGGGCCACGGCGGCCGTGGATCGCGCCCTGGAGGGCCGGATCTCGCGGGTGCTCGCCGCCGGGGACTTCCGAGGCCGTCTGAGGGAGACCCTGGTCCTCTACACCGACGGACGCATCCCCGCGCCCCGGGTGATCCTGGTGGGGCTGGGGCCGGAGGCTTCTTTTCACGCAGAGAAGGTGCGCCACGCGGCCGCCGCCGCAGCCCAGCGCGCCCGGGACCTTCGGGCGCGGACCCTGGCGACGGTGGTCCACGGAGCGGGCCGGGGCGGGCTCTCCCCGGAGGAAGCCGCCCAGGCCACCGTGGAGGGGGTCCTGCTGGGCCTTTACACTTACCAGCGAAAGAAGGAGAACGCTGGAGGATCAGCGCCGGAGACCCTTCTGCTGGTGGAGTTCGACGCCGCCAAGGAAGCGGCCATCGCCGCAGGCGCCCGCCGCGCCGAGACCCTCGCCCGCTACGTGAACCGGGTGCGGGACTGGGTGAACGAGCCGGGCTCGGATATGACGCCCCGCCGGCTGGCCGAAGAGGTCAGCGGGCTAGCCGCCGAGGTCGGCGTGCGGGCCCAGGTCCTAGATGAACGTCAGATCGCCGCCCTGGGGATGGGGGCCCTCACGGCAGTGGCCCGCGGCAGCGAGGAGCCTCCCCGGTTCATCCTCCTGGAATACGCCCCAGAGGGCCGCTTGGAGCGGCCGGTGGTCCTGGTCGGGAAGGGGGTCACCTTCGACAGCGGCGGGCTCAACCTCAAGAGCGAGGAAGGCATGCTCACGATGAAAGGGGATATGGCCGGCGCTGCGGCGGTGCTCGGGGCGACCCTGGCCGCCGCCGCGCTCCGGCTGCCGGTCCCGGTGGTGGCCCTCGCCCCCGCTTGCGAGAACATGCCCTCCGGCAAATCCTACAAGCCCGGGGACATCCTGCGGGCCCTCAACGGCAAGACCATCGAGATCGTGAACACCGATGCCGAGGGACGGCTGATCCTGGCGGATGCTCTCTCTTACGCTGTCCGTTACGGGCCCCGCGCGGTGATCGACGTGGCCACCCTAACCGGAGCGGCCATCATCGCCCTGGGCCAGGATGTGGCCGCCGCCCTGTTCTCGGACCACGAGGAGCTGGCCGCGGCGTTGCTGCGGGCCGCCGACGCCACCGGCGAGCGGCTCTGGCGCATGCCCCTGTGGGAGGATTACCTGGAGCGGATCCAGAGCGATGTCGCCGACGTCAAGAACAGCGCGGGCCGCTATGGCGGGCTGGGGACCTCCGCCATGTTCCTCAAGCAGTTTGCCCCCGAGGGCGTCCCCTGGGCGCACCTGGACATTTCTCCGATGGATATGGCAGAGAAGGCCCGGGGCTACGTGCCCAAGGGAGGGACCGGATTCGGGGTGCGGCTGCTGGTGCGCTACCTGGAGGACTCTCGGCCATAGGGCCCGCCGCCGAGTCGCTGCGTTCCCCTCCCGGAAGATCAGGGGCCGGAGGGCGCTCCGGGGTCCCTCCGGCCCCGGTCTCTCGGGCCCGCGCCCTATCCGCGGGCGGCCCTCACCGGCTCCGGGATGTAGACCGGGACACACCAGCCCCGATACTTCGGCACCTTCCCCCGCACCACATCGAAGTAGAGATCTCGGAGCTGCCGGGTGATGGGCCCGATCTCCCCGTCGCCCACCGGCCGCCGGTCCACTGAGACCACCGGGACGAGCTGGACGCCGGTGCCGCACAGGAACATCTCGTCGGCGTAGTAAAGCTCCGTGCGGTCGACGTGACGCTCCAACGTCGGGATCCCCAGCTCGTTGTAGGCCAGCTCGCTGATGGTGCGTCGGGTGATCCCCTCCAGGATCTCGTCGGTCACCGGCGGGGTGATCAGGACGCCGTTCCGGAGGATGAACAGGTTCTCAGCGCTCCCCTCGGCCACGTGGCCGTCCTCGGTCAGCACGATGGCCTCGTCGAAGCCGTTGAGCATGGCCTCGCTCTTGGCCAGGGCGGAGTTCACATAGGCCCCGGTGATCTTGGAGCGGGCGGGGATGGCGTTGTCGTTGATCCGCCGCCAGGAGGAGACCATCACATGGGCCGCCTCCCGCTCGATGTAGTGGCCGAAGGGGGTGGTCCAGATGGTCAGCTCCTCCTTGAGGTTGTGCAGACGGACCCCGATGACCTCGTCCGCCTTGTAGGCGATGGGGCGGATGTAGACGTCCTCCCGGTAGCCCTCTTTCTGGAGCAGCTCAGCGGTGATGCGGGTGAGGTCGTCGGGAGTGTAGGGGAAGCGCATCAGGAGCATGCGGGCGGAGGTGAGAAGTCGCTCGTAATGCTCACGGGGCCGGAAGATGAAGAGCTGCTGCTCTTCCTCGTTCCAGTAGGCACGTATCCCTTCGAAGACGCCGGTGCCGTAATTAAAGGCGTGGGTGCGCACGCTGATCACCGCCTCCTCGATGGGCACGATGCGACCTTTGAAGAACGCATAGCGGCCGCTCATGGCCTTCCCCCTCTGGAAAGGTGATGAACATCC
>JAGHYO010000077.1 GCA_017743605.1 Thermoflexus sp.
CCCCGCCGGTGAGGCGGATCTTGTCGAAGCCCAGCTCGGCGAAGAGGCGGGCCAGGCGGATCAGCTCGTCATCCGTGAGGAGCTCTTCTCGGGGGAGGAAGACCATCTGCTCCGGCATGCAGTAGATGCAGCGCAAGTTGCAGCGGTCGGTCAGGGAGATCCGGAGATATCGGATGTGGCGGCCAAACTGATCCAGAACCATGGAACCCCCTTTCAGGGATCCTCCGCCTTGCCCCGCGTCTCCACGGCCCTCGCGGTTCTCTTGCCTCTTGTATTCTATCCCAGTTGAAAAGAGCTTGTCCAAATTCCATGCGATTGGGGATCTCTAGCCGAGTGTGCTCGGAAGAGCGGGGAGGGTCCGTCCGCGAATGGGGACACGAATACACGAATGGGGCGCGCGGGGACTCCTATGGACGGGTTTGTGAGTTTGTGCAGGGTTCGTGGGCGGCCTCGCCGGGCAGCGCCGATCGACAAGGGCCTGTTCCCTCCGGAGCGGGGCAGGCCCTCGCCCCGCCAGAGGTTGGGGAGCCGCTAGGGCTTGTCCGCGCTCTAATCTTGTGCGTTCGCAGCCAGATACGAAGCGCCAGCGGGGCGCCGTGCAGAGCTTTTTCAACGCCACTCCGTTTGGTTTCGTGGCTCACTACGAACATTTCCACGAGGGGCATTGATCAGCCCTGGAGGGTGAGCAGGGGATCTGTCGTTGAGGAGGAGATCAAGTTATAATGGATGGGCTCCGGTCGGGAGCGGGAACCTTTCACGGGAGGAAAGCGTTGACCACCGCGTTGAACATCGCGCAGATCCTGTTGGCGATCGCTTTGATCGTCATTATCCTGTTGCAGGCCGGCTCCTCGCAGTTGGGAGGGGTGTTCAGGCTGGGGGACGTGGGGGTACCTCGGAGGCGCCGGGGCCTGGAGCGCACGGTCTTCAACCTTACGATCTTCTTGGCCGTCCTCTTCTTGGTCCTGGCGGTGGCGAACGTGATTGTGACCGGCACCCCTACCGGCTGAAGGAAGGCGATGGCCACTCGTCCGCGTTATCCTACCCTGGCGCGCGGGCTCTACTTCCCCCTGATCCTGCTGGCCCTCACCGCCCTTGGCCTGGGGACGATAATGTTCTCCCTCTTCCTGCGGGCGGGCGTGGAGACGGTCCCGGCCCGCGGGGGGCATTACACCGAGGCGATGGTCGGTCCGATCACCACCTTGAACCCCCTCCAGGTCCAGCCTGGGGACCCTGAAGGAGAGCTCGCGCGCCTGATCTTCAACGGCTTGGTTCGGCTGGGCGAGCAGGGGCTTCCGGTCGGCGATCTGGCCCAGCGCTGGGAGGTCTCCGAGGATGGCCTGCGCCACACGTTCTACCTGCGCCCGAACGTTCGCTGGCATGATGGGGCGCCCTTCACGGCAGAAGATGTGCTCTTCACGGTGCGCCTGCTGCAGTCCGAGGAGCTGCCCGGTCCGCCGGAACGGACCCGCCTCTGGCAGTCCATTGAGGTCGTTCCGGTCAACAGCTTGACGGTGCAGTTCCGGTTGCCGGAGCCCCTGGCTCTCTTCCCTGATCTGCTGACTTTTGGGATCCTGCCGGCCCATCGCCTGCGCGATGTCTCGCCCGCCCAGCTGAACACGCATCCCTTCCATCTGAACCCTATCGGCACTGGGCCGTATCGGGTGGAGGCCGTCCGCGTCGAGGAGGGACGGATCCAGCAGATCATCCTCTCCGCCAACCCGCAGTATTTCCGGGGGCCGCCGCTGCTCGATCGCCTTGAGTTCCGGATCTTCCCGGACACCCGCACGGCGCTCCAGGCCTACCGAGCGGGGGAGGTGCAGGGCATCGCCCGGATCCTCTCCACGGATCTGGATCAGGTCCGCGCCCTGCCCTCGCTGAACCTGTTCTCTGCCGTGCTCTCCAGTTACGAGGCCATCCTGCTGAACCACGCTTCCCCCCTCTTCCGGGAGCCGGAGGTGAGACAGGCCCTCTGGCTGGCCTTGGATCGCCAGCGGCTGATTGATCGGTTCCTGGCTGGCCAGGGTGTGGCAGCAGACAGCCCGATCCCTCCAGGGAACTGGGCGCGCCATCCCCAGCTCCCGCCGGTCCCTTATGATCCAGCGAAGGCCCAGGCCCTTCTGGAAGCGCGGGGGTGGGTGATCCCAGAGGGCGGGACGATCCGGCAGAAGGGGGATCAGGCGCTCCGGTTCCGCCTCGCCGCGAGCGCGAATGGCTTCCATGAAGTGCTGGCTCAGGAGATCGCTCAACAGTGGGAGGAGATCGGGGTGAAGGTAGACGTCGATCCGATCCCCGGGGACCTGGTGGAACAGGTGCTGGCCCCTCGCCAGTTCGACGCGGCCCTGGTGGGGATTATGGTCCCTGGGGATCCGGATCCTTACCCGCTCTGGCACGAGACGCAGGTGGAAACCGGGCAGAACTATGGGGGGTTCCGGGATCGGGATATCAGCGAGGTGATCGAGGAGGCCCGTCGGGTCTTCGACATCGCCCGCCGACGGGAGCTCTACTGGCGCTTTCAGGAGTTGTTCCAGAAGAAGGCGCCGGCCATCTTGCTCTACTATCCGGTATACACTTTTGCGGTGGACGAACGGATCTCCGGGATCCAGGTGGGAGCGTTGCTGAACGCCCCGGCGGACCGTCTGGATAGGATCGCTGGATGGTATGCCTTGGTCCGGCGGCGTATTATTGTACGGTAGCCTCTCTGGGAGAGGAGAGATGGGGCCTCTGGAGTTGATGAATCGTTATTCGTTTCTGGTTCTCGGGGGAGCGGCCCTGCTCGGGCTAGCGGTCGTGCTGGGGCTGCGACGCGCGGGCCCGATCGGCTGGGGAATCTGGCTCCTGCTCCTGATCGCCCTGGTGGCCTTCGGGTTGTCCCGACGCGCGCAGCCATCTGCGCCCTTCTCCTCTGAGGAGGAGATCGCGGCGGCCTGGCAGAGCGGACGTCCGGTCCTGGTCTACTGGTTCTCGAATTACTGACTGGGATGCCTCTCCATCCTGCCTGCCGTGCGCAGGCTCGAAGGGGAGTGGCGAGGCGGAAAGGTGCTCTACATGGAGGCGCTGAGCCCGGGCGGGCGGGCCTTTGGCCAACGATGGGGGCTGCGGCTCACGCCTTCCTTCGTCCTGTTCGATGCGAACGGCCGTCTGGTCCACGTCTGGACAGGCGCGATGGAGATCCCGGGGGCGGAGGAGCTGGAGCGGCGGCTGCGGGATCCGGTTGCCCCGAATTGAGGGGAGGATCCCATTCCCCCTATCCCTCCGGTCGGAGGCCGGGCCATCCCCGCCGGCCCAGCCGCCGAGAAAGCTCCGTGGCGACCAGCCAGGCGCTGGCCTCGAAGAAGGCGTAGGTGCGGCGGATGGAGTCCGCAGGGGCCGACTCCAAATCGGCGTTCTCTGCCACCCAGACCACGCGCTCCATCTCCTCTATTCGGTCCAGGACCTCCCCGGGCGTGCTGGGCACCGGGATGTCCGCGTAGGTGGGCCGACGTTGGTGGGGGAAGGTGACCGCGTAATCGGGGAGCCGGGGCAGGATCCCCATCGCAAGGTAGGCGTGGTGGAAGAAGAACACCTGGTCCCCAGGCCGGGCCAGCTGGAAGGCCGACATGAACCGGAACCCGGCGGCCTCCCAAGCGGACCAATCCAACATCACCCGCTCCACCAGGGCGCGGAGCTCCACGAAGGAGGGGACCGCGGAGGTCCGCAGGCTGAGGATGAACCCCTCCCGCACTTCGGAGAGGTGGTCCAGGGCGTGGTGCAGGGTGGCCTGAGCGTTTTCGTGGAGCGGCTCCCCGTGGATCCGTTGGGCGAGGGCCGCCTTGGTCTGCTCGGCCAGCTGCCCCAGTGCCCGGATCGCCTGAAGGCCTGCCTGCACGTCCCACAGGCCCATCTGCGATCACCTCCTGAATCGGGGGCGCTGATCAACGGTGCTTGGCGGCATGATCTTACCCCTCCGGGAGGGCGCGCGCCAGCCGCTCCGGTCCCTCCAGATCGTCCAGCTCGAGCCACTGGAGCGCCACCCGCTGGATCCTGGCCTCTCCCGGTCCCTCGATTGGCTCCCGATGCCCGGAGGGGGTTCCAATCCGGATCCCTCCAGCGCGCAGCGCTTCCTTCGAGCGTCTGGCGGGCTTTCGTTGTGTCTCCGTCGGATCGCAGCCGAAGATCAGGCCGGTCATAGAGGAGCGGCGCACCCCTGCAGGCGGCGGCCTTGCCGGGCCAGGCATTCATCCAGACGAGCGTTCAGTTCCCGGAGTCGCTCCGTGGGGATCGAGACGGCGTTCCGTTTGTCTGCCACCGGGTCCGGTTGAGGCCGTTTTAGGCCTCGATCATCCGTGCAGTCTTTCGTTTGATCCCCGCGTCTCCTGCCGGGAGGCCGTTGGCCTGCGCCGGCGGGACAGATGGTCCCCAGCGCTGGGCAGCGTCCCTCGGGTCGGATCTCCTGGTCACGCTCCGGTGGGGAGGGGCTTGCGCGTTTGGGGATTCCGTCCTAAAATGGAGGCGACCTGGCCGTGTGCGTGCGGCTGTGTGCAGAGGCTGGCGCCAACACCCGTGAGAAAGGGAGCCGGACTCTAGACCGGGGACGCGTTAGACGGCCTGCGCGCGGGGCACGTCAAGGCGGCAACCGGCAGGAGGCCCCCACTTGAGCGAGCAGGTGCCTCAGCCCGGCAGCCCACGGCATGGCCAGGTTTTTATTTGGGCGACAGATCTCCTGTGGCTGTGGATCGGGGAGCCCCTTGCTCTTCCTTCTGAGGGGCGTGACGCTCCAGCCAGGCGGACAGGGCCCAGCGCCGCTCCGTGACCTCGTCCAGCTGGCGGGCCAGGGTCAGGGCCCGGACGCGCAGGCCCTGGGCTTCTGCATTCCCACCCAGCGCGTCCACCGCCAGAGACCACCAGCCCAGGATGGCTCGGGCTAGCAGCCGCATCGCCTCATAGGAGGGCTGAGGCTGGGTTTCCTCTAAGTGGCTTAAGGCCGCCTCCGCCGCGGCCTGAACCAAGGGGCCTTCCGGTCCGGCTGCCCGCGCCTGCGCCCAGGCGATGAAGACATCCAGCCAGCTGAGCAGGCCCTGGGAGGATCGGATCTCTTTCAGTGCCTCCAGGAGCTCCATGGTTCCCCTATCGATGTCGAGGGCTCCCCGAAGGGCTCAACTGCCCAGCGCGCGGGCTCCGGAGAGGGGAGAGCGGCACCGCTCAGGGGAGATGCCATTCCGCCGGGATCTCACGCTTTCTTCGAGGGCTGCGCCTCGGATCCTGCCTCTTCTTCCTCGTCCTCCCAGCTGATGATCCACACGCACAGGCCGGCCAGGATGATGGTGGCCACCACGAGGGCCAGCATCTGAGAGGGGGTGAGCCCCACGTCCCGAGCCGACCAGAGCAGGATGGCCACCATCCCGATGGCCAAAGCGATCCACGCGGTCAGGCGTGGATGTCGCTCCGCGAACCCCCGGATCGTTGCCCACATCGGATCCTACCTCCTCGTCGGGATTCTCTTAGAAGCGCATACCCTCTCAAATGGGGCGGGTCACCCGTTCCGCGCGGATCTGTTTGATGAGGGCCACGCGCCCAAAGGCGTCGAACTCGTGCGCGGCCTCGCGCCATGGCTCCGAGAGGCTCTCCTCCGGCCAGCGGATATACCCCAGCCCGATGTAAAAGGCAAGCGCCTCCGAGGACATCTGGGGGGAAGCATAGAGGACGCAGGCCTCGCATTCCAGGCGGCGGGCTTCCTCCTCGACCGCCTCCAACAGCTGGCGCCCCACCGTAGGCCGCAGGTCGAAGGGATGGACCAGGAAGTCCAAAATGCGGGCCACCAGGTTCTCCACCCGCCAGCTGACCAGCCCGACCAGCTCACGCGTCGGGCTGAAGGCCAGCAGCATCCCCCGCTCCGCCATCCGGTCGAACACCTCGTCCCGGGAGGGCGCCAGGCGCCCCCGGGTAGCCCGGCGGACCAGCTCGCAGATCTCATCCACATCCGCTGGCCGAGCTCGACGGATCAAAACCTTCATCGCCGCTCCCCTCCGATGAAGGATCCTGGCTGAAATCCCAGCCTCACGAGGCCTCCTCCGGGGCGGATGACTGCTCCTGCACCGATCGCCGCCAGGCAGCCTCCACCTGCCGGCGCGTGGCCTCCAGATCCCCACTGTTGTCGATGACCACGTCGGCCTGACGGATCTTTTCCTCTTGAGGAGGCTGGGCCCGGATCCGCACCCGGGCCTCCTCCTCGGCGAGCCCCCGATCCTGCATCAGGCGACGGACCTGCTCGGGCTCCGGGCAGGTCACCACCCACACGCTGTCGCAGGCCCGCGCGAACCCGGACTCAATCAACTTGATGGCTTCGATGACGATGGCTGGGACGTCCGGGTGAGCGAAGATGCGCTGCTGGATCTCCACGAGCACCGCCGGGTGGACGATGGCCTCCAGATCCTGCAGCGCCAGCGGATCCCGGAAGACGATCTCCCCCAGACGCCGACGGTCGATCTCCCCATCCGCTCTTAAGATCCCCCGCCCAAACCGGCGCAGGATGGCCTCATAGGCCGGGGCACCCTGGCGGATCACCTCGTGGGCAATCGCGTCGGCGTCGATGACGTACGCCCCCATCTCCGCCAGCATGCGGGCCACCACGCTTTTCCCGCAAGCGATGTTCCCCGTGAGGCCGATCCGGAGTGGGCGCTTCCCCTTCATACCCCTTATGATAAGCGAGCCTCTTGCTCTATGGAAGGCTCCCCTACCTTGGGGTGTGTCCCAAAATCGTAGGACAACTGCTCGCGGTTGTCCTACAAAGCGGCCAGGCTCGACGAAATCGAGACGCGCCCTCGCCGGATGTAAACGGGAGCCGTGAGCCTACCTGGGTTAAACTTAGTCTGAGTCAGGAGCAGCCCGAAGAGGTGAAACCGTATGTGGAAAGCCTACTACACCCCGACGTCTCTGGAAGAAGCCCTGGGCCTGCTGGCCGAGCACGGGAGCCGGGCGCGCATCATCGCCGGGGGCACGGATCTGATCCTGGAGCTGGAGCGCCGGCAACGCCCGGGCGTGGAGGTCCTCATCGATATCACCCGCACCCCTGGCCTGGACACCATCTCTCTGGGGACAGATTGCCGTCTCCATCTGGGCCCGCTGGTCACCCATAGTCAGGTCCTGGCCTCGAGGCTCTGTCGTGAGCGAGCCTTCCCCCTGGCCCGAGCCTGCTGGGAGGTGGGCTCCCCTCAGATCCGGAACCGGGGGACGGTAGCCGGCAACCTGATCACCGCCTCGCCGGCCAACGACACCATTGTCCCCCTCTGGGCGATGGACGCCACGGTGACCCTCCGGAGCATCCGGGGCCAGCGCACCCTCTCGTTCAATGAGTTCTACCTGGGCGTCCGGAAGACGGCGATGGCCCCTGATGAGATGCTGACGGACATCGCCTTCGAGCCGCTGCAGCCGGACGAGCGGGGGACGTTCCTCAAGCTGCCGCTGCGACGGGCTCAGGCGATCTCGGTGGTCAGCGTGGCGGCGGTGGTGGCCTTTGAGGGGGAACGGGTAGCCCGCGCCCGCATCGCCCTGGGGGCGGTGGCGCCCACCATCGTCCGGGCCCGGGAGGCGGAGGCCTTCCTGCAGGGCCAGCGCCTGACCGAGGAAGTGATCGCCCAGGCCGGGGAACTGGCTCAGGCCGCCGCCCGACCCATCGATGACGTCCGCGGGCCGGCCTGGTATCGCGCGGAGATGGCGCGGGTGCTCACCATGCGTGCCTTGCGCCAGCTGCGGGACGGAACCGAGCGCCGGGGTTTCCCAGAACGCCCAGTGCTGCTCCAGCGGCCGCGCGATGGGCGTTCCCCTTTCTGGACCCAGGTGCCGCCCGGGCTGGCCACGTGGGACGGCCGGGTGCGCCATCGGGAGGATGGGCCCGAGCCCATCCTCACCACCGTCAACGGCCGGACGGCAGCGGTCCACGGGGCGGCCGATAAGACCCTCCTGCGGATGCTTCGGGAGGATCTGCATCTGATGGGCACCAAGGAAGGCTGCGGGGAGGGCGAGTGTGGCGCATGCACGGTGATCTTGGATGGCATGGCGGTGATGTCATGCCTGGTGCCGGCGCCTCGGGCCCACGGGGCGGAGATCATCACCGTAGAGGGCGTGGCTGCGGAGGGATCGCTCCATCCATTGCAGTCTGCCTTTATCCGCCAAGGAGCGGTGCAGTGCGGCTACTGCACCCCGGGCTTCATCGTGTCCGGGGTCGTCCTGCTCGAAGAGACCCCGCGGCCGACCCTGGAGGAGATGCAGCAGGCCTTCGCCGGCAACCTCTGCCGGTGCACCGGCTATTACAGCATCATCCGAGCGGTGGAGGAGGCAGCCCGTGAGGGTGTGCCGCATGCCGGATGATCCGTCGAAGGAATTCGACCGAGAGGGGCCTTCGGCCGATGGTCGGCCTACGCCGACCCAAAAGGCATCCTTTGCGTCGGCGGAGGCTGACGCTTGGGGCGCAGCGCCTTGAGCGGCCGATTTCAATCGGCGCCAAGGCCCGCGGTCGGTGGTCGACCTGCGCTGACGGAGGAAGCTCTTTCGGCACCCGCGGAGGCCGATTTCCAACCGGCGTGACGGCGGAGGAGCCGATAAAAGGCAAGAGGATGAGCGCGGCCTCTGGATTTGGACGGGCTCCTCGACGAGGGTAAGTGAACCCATTGGGGTATTCGTGTGTCGATTCGTGGACGGCCTGTGTCGATGGAGGCCGACGCCCGGCGCGCCAGCGCCTCAGAAGGCCGATTTCAATCGGCGTGAACAGGCGGCCCGCGCAGCCCGAAAGTGATCCTCAGGTGAATGCACAACGCCGAATGCGATCCAGGGAGGGGTTCACCCATGGCCATCGGGATTTCGATCCCGCGGATCGATGCGGAGGGCAAGGTGACTGGCCAGACCCCCTATCCAGGGGATCTGGATCTGCCAGGGCAGCTGTATCTGAAGGTGAAGTGGGCTGGCCGCGCACCAGCCCGGATCCGGCGGATCGACACCCGCCGGGCCGAAGCGTTGCCAGGGGTGGCGGCGGTGTTCACGGCGAAGGACGTGCCAGTGAACGAATACGGCTTGATCTATTTCGACCAGCCGGTGATCTGCGGACCTGACAGCAAGCCCGGCGCCGATGTGGTCCGCTGCGAGGGGGATGTGGTGGCCCTGGTGGCGGCCGAGAGCGAGAAGATCGCGGCGCGGGCGGTGGAGCTCATCGAGGTGGAATACGAGGACCTTCCGGGGGTTTACGATCCCGAGGAAGCGCTGCGCCCCGACGCGCCCCAGGTCCACCCCGATTACCCGGGCAACCTCCTCTGCCATTACCGCATCCGCCAAGGCGATGTGGAGGCTGCTTTCCGGGAGGCGGCGGTGATCGTGGAGGGCACCTACCGCACGCCCTTCCAGGAACACG
>JAGHYO010000078.1 GCA_017743605.1 Thermoflexus sp.
GGTTGGGGTGGGGGCTCTTCGGACCTTTCCTGTCTCTCCCCTATTTGTTCGACGATCCGGTTGTCCTGCGGGCGGCGCGGGATGCCCGATGGGCTGAGATCTGGACCTCTCTTCGCTGGCCGGTGGGTTACTACCGACCCCTCGGCCTCACGCTCTGGAAGGCGGCAGACCTGTTATGGAGGGAGGGTGCTGTCTTCGCCCTTCGGGGATTGGGATTGACGTTGCACATTTTCAACGCCGCTCTGGTGGGCCTCCTGTATCGGCGCATCTCCGGATCCGGGTCGCGATGGGCTGCGCTCCTGGCGGCGTTTTGGTTTCTTCTATTCCCGTTCAGCTTGCAGGCGGTGATTTATCCAAGCGCTCTGATTCATCCGCTGGTTGCCTTCCTTGCTCTATTGGGGGCCATGCTGGCTTCTACCCATACTCTGCGTGGGATGGTTGGAGCGCTTTTCCCGGTGGCGCTGGCCTCCTTCGCGGCCGAGCACGGCGTCATGGCGGGCTGGCTGGTCTGCTTGGCGACGGTGTTATCTGGTAAGCGCCTTGTGGCTACTGATTCCCGCGTTCGGATCTTTGCCTGGATCTATGGAATGCTCCCTATGGCCTCCCTGGCGCTCTGGGTTTCCCTTGCTGGGCCCGGAAAGGCGATGCGAGGCCTACCGGTTGCGGATTGGGGACGGAACGCGCTTTATTTCCTTCAAGGACTGATCACCCCGCTTCCTCAGGCGATCCCCGCTGGCTGGCCGGCCGGGTCTGCGGCGCTGGCCTTACTGGGGCTGATCGTCCTGGGGGCGCTGGCTTTTGTGTTTTATCAGTCCGGTTACATATTAGTCTGGGTGGTAGGAGTGGGATGGTATGGGCTGGCGGTGCTTCCGGCGCTGCTGACGCGACCCTTCGTGTATGTCATGGACGGCCCCCGCTTGATGTATCTGGGGGCAGCGGGAGCGGCCTGGATCTGGGCTAAGGGGATACAGTGGCTTGCCCGGCGCCCTTCATGGGGGAGGATCCTCGCCGCTGTTGGAATCGGTGCCGTGGCCCTTGCCCATGGCGCTTTCCTAAAGGACATGCTTGAGCAGATGAAGGCAGGCGGCGCTCTGGTCCGGGAAACCTTGAGACAGGTGCGGGAGGTTCCCCCTGGTTCCACGCTTGTGTTCATCAATTATCCCAGTTGGCTGGCCAGCTCATCGGAGCGCTATCCATTCGGCCACGAAGGGATCCCTCTCATCCCAGACTATGTGGGCATCGGGGCGTTCTTGCACGCTAATCTGGGGGAATCATGGGAAGTCCTTCCCCTCTCATTCCCGGACGTTCTGCAACCGTGGCGCTTCCGGTATGGGACGCTGGGATCCTGGCCGGGCTGGGAAGGAATGGCGGAGATCGTGCAACGCGCGGACGCCGTTTTCCGGGTGGATTATCGAACTGAGGGATCCTTGCGTCTTGTGCGAGTCGGTGGCCGCAGGCCGTGTCAGTTCGAGTGGGCATCTTTCGGGCCGGGGTCGCTGGTTCTGTGCGAAGCATCCGTGGAGCGGGGAAAAGGGGAGCTGATTGTTCTGACGACCTGGGCGCTTCGCGCTCCGGTTCATGAGGACTGGACGGTTTTCCTTCACCTCTATGGGCCCGACGGTCGTCTGGTGGCCCAGGAGGATGGCTATCTCATCGGCAAGACGTTGCCGCCGCGCTGGATGCGCGTGGGTGCCAGCGTGCAGGATATCCGGCGCCTTCCCATATCTCCGACAGCATCCCCCGGCGCTTACCGAATCGGATTAGGGGTTTACCGATTGGATACCGGCGAGCGCGTGAATTTCCACTCGGGCATGTTTGTCCCTCAAGAGGATCGAGTCATTCCACTTGCAGCAATTGATCTGCCATGAGCTCCTCTCGAAGCGGCGAGTTAAAGAGCGGGGCGGCATACCTTGTCCTGGCCCTTGTGGGGTTGCTGGTTGCATTTGCCCTGCGCGTCCATCGCCTGGGCGAGGCGAACGTTTGGTGGGACGAAGGGTTTACCATCGGGCTGGCCCGTCAGCCGTTCCACGAGATGATCTTAGGGACAGCCCGGGACACCCATCCGCCGCTTTACTACGTGTTGCTCTGGCCTTGGATCCGGCTAGCAGGGGATGGGGAGTTCGGCGCTCGATTCCTATCAGTGGCCTTCGGGGTCCTCACCGTGGCTGCAGCGGGGGCTGCCGGCCGCCGGCTGGGCGGACCCGGCGTCCAACTCCTCGCCCTCTGGCTCCTGGGGCTCTCCCGCTTTCACATCTGGTGGTCCCAGGAGATCCGGATGTATGCCTTGGCCGCCCTCGGGATCGCCCTCTCCACTCTTTTTGCTCTGCGCACCGCACGGGATCCAGGTTCCATATGGGCATGGGGCACGTGGGCCCTGGCGAGCTCAATCGCCCTCTTCTCGGTCTACTTGGCCCTCTTCGCCTGGATCCCTCAGAGCCTCAGCCTGCTGTGGGCCATCCCCCGGCGCGCGTGGCCGCGATGGCTGCTTGCCCACGGGGCGCTTGTGCTTCTGATGAGCGGGTGGCTCGCCTTCGCCGTGCCCCGGATGGCCACCTGGTCTGCGGGCGGCCAGCCTCCCACATGGTCTGCTGTGTTGCAGCTGAGCGCGGTGGTGTGGACCACCGGGATCTCCACTTATGTGGAGCGATGGGCCGGGCCCGCTGCCCTCTTGATCGCTGGGATGCTCCTGGGGACTGCTGCCGCCGCGCGGGAGGCCGCGCGCGCGCCGCGTCGGATGCGGGGTCTGTTCCCTCTGATCCTGCTGGGAGCTGGGCTAGCCCTCCAGCCGGTAGCGGTCTGGCTGATCACCCGCCATCGGGCTTTCCTGTATACGCCCCGCCTGGAGGCACGGTACTTCCTCCCCGCGCTCCCTTACTTCAGTCTCCTGCTGGCGTTCTCCATCGCCCAGGTTTTCTCACTCTCCCGCCTCCGACCTGTTGCCCTGGCGCTGGGACTGGGCGCGTTGAGCCTATCGCTGGCCTCGCTCCCAAGCTATTACGCCGACCGCCACTGGCGGGCAGATCTGGCCCTCCTTCCCTTCCTGATCCGCGCTTACGCCCAGCCCGGAGATGGCGTGATCCTGGTCTCCGGGGACCGCGCGCCGACGTTCCGGTATTACTACGAGCGGATCGATGGAGCGAACGGCCTTCCGCCGGTGTATCCGGTCCCCCGGCAGGTCGCCCCGGTTCGATCGGACACGGTGGAGGGGGAGCTGGGGGAGATCCTCCGTGCCCATCCGCGGATCTGGCTGGCCCGGATGGAAAGCCACCTTCAGGATCCCGAGGGATGGGTGGAACGGTGGCTGGACGCCCATCTCTACCGCGTGCTGGAGTTTCCATTCGGCCGCAACGGTCTGATTCTGTACGTGTCCTCCCCTCACGAGCCCATCGTCCCCGTGGAGAACCCGGCCCGCATGAATGAAATCCATCGCTTGGAGGATCCGCTTGGGATCTTTCTCGGATACGATCGGATCGGGCGCACGTTCCGGCCTGGGGAGACCATGCGCATCGGCCTGTACCTGCAGTCCGGCCGTCCGCTCTCCCTGACGGTGGAATGGATCCGCAGGCCGGATCAGCGGGTCGCTCGGGCGGAGCTCCATATCCCGGCGGGGTCAGGGATCCGGCGGCGTTCCCTGGAGCTGCCCGTCACCCCCTACACGCCTTCGGGGGATTACATCGTCCGGGTTCAGGCGGAAGGGGGCGGATCGGTGACGATCCCCGCGTTCCGGGTGGAGGGAATGGTCCCTCCCCCTCCCCCTTCCCCCTCGGAGATTGCCCATCCGATGTCTGCGCGCCTGGGGGATCAAATCCGGTTCCTGGGTTACCGCCTGGATGGGGTCCGGGCGGGGAATCCGCCGGAAGCAGGGCCGGGGGACACGCTGTTTCTGGACCTCTACTGGGAGGCCGAGGGGCCGATCTCCCGTTCCTATATGGTGTTCACCCATCTGATCGGGGAGATCTGGAACCCGGCCACCGGCAACCCGGTCTGGGCGCAGGACGATCAGGTCCCCCTGGAGGGAGCGTATCCGACCACCCACTGGATCCCCGGTCAGCCGTTGCGGGATCGCTATGTGCTCCGGCTGCCGGTGGAGATGCCCCCCGGAGACTATCTCCTGGAGGCCGGGATGTATTTGCTGGAGACAGGGGAGCGTTTGCCGGTGAGCGGAGAGGGGGCCGATCCGGCCGCTCGTCGCCTGATCCTTGGCATCATCCGCGTGCGCCCGCAGCAGTGAGCCGAGATCTTCCCTTCCTGGTCCTCTTGTCCTTCCACAAGGTCCGAATCAAACTTGACTTGCGAGAACGGCTTAGGCTAAAAGGTCCCCGCCCGGCCTCAATCTGTGCGAAACGTTTTGAGGAGAGGTTTTCGGTGGAAGCGCTGAAAGAAGCGATCCGGCGCCATGGGCGTCATCTGGGGAACGGCATCATCAAGGTGGATGCTTTCCTGAACCACCAGATTGATCCGGCCCTGATCGCCGCTTGCGGACAGGAGCTCGCTCGGCGGTTCCGCCATCTGGGGCCCACCAAGGTGCTGACCGCGGAGATCTCCGGGATCGGGCCAGCGCTGATGACCGCCTACGCTCTGGGGGTGCCCCTGGTTTTCGCTCGCAAACACAAACCCCTCACGATGGGGGATGATGTCTTTTTCGCCGCCGCCCCTTCCCACACGAAGGGTGGAGACGTGACGTTGCTGGTGGCTGCTGACCATCTGCGAGCGGGGGATCGGGTGTTGATCATCGACGACTTCCTGGCCACCGGGGCGACCATCCTGGCGTTGGCCCGGCTGGCCCAAGCGGCGGGCGCCCAGGTGATCGGGATCGGCGCAGTGATCGAGAAGCGGTTTGAAGGCGGACGGGATCGGCTGCGAGCCCTGAATGTGCCTGTTGAATCCCTGGCCGTGGTCATTGGCGTGGAGAGCGAACAGATCCTCCTGGAGTGAGGCCAGACAACGGATCACCGTTTGTGAGAGCGACACACGGAGCGCCATATATGGAACCGATCCCAGTCTTGAAAGATCGACACATCGTCCTGGGGGTTACTGGGGGAATTGCGGCGTATAAGACCGCGGACTTAGCCAGCAGGCTGACCCAGGCTGGGGCCCGCGTGGATGTGGTGATGACCGCAGCGGCGACCCGCCTGGTGTCGCCGTTCACCTTCCAGGCGCTCACCGGCCGGCCGGTTTGGACGGATCTATGGGCATCTACTCCGGAGACGGCGCTGCCCCATATCGTGCTGGGCGAGGCTGCGGACCTGGTGGTGATCGCCCCGGCTACGGCTGATTTCCTGGCCAAAATGGCCCACGGCCTGGCAGATGATTTGCTCAGCGTCCTGTGCTTAGCGGCCCGAGCGCCGATCCTGGTCGCCCCCGCCATGGACGCGGGGATGTGGGCCCATCCGGCGACCCAAGAGAACGTGGCCCGGCTTCGGGCCCGGGGAGTGGAGATCATCGGCCCGGCGTATGGCCGCATGGCTTCCGGTCTGGAGGGGTGGGGGCGGATGGTGGAGCCCGCGGAGCTTCTGGGGCACGTCCGCCGAGCGCTGGGGCGGCACGGCCCGCTGGCCGGCCGCCGGGTAGCGGTCACCGCGGGCCCCACCTGTGAGCCCATCGACCCCGTCCGCTTCATCGGGAACCGATCCTCCGGCAAGCAGGGGTTCGCCCTGTCCCAGGCCGCCCTGGACCGCGGCGCGGAAGTGGTGTTGATCGCCGGACCGGTCGCCCTGGAGACCCCCGTCGGGGCCCGCCGCATCGATGTGGGGACCGCCGCGGAGATGGCGGAGGCGGTCTGGCGGGAAGCTGAAGCCGCCGATGTCCTCCTGATGGCCGCCGCGGTGGCGGATTACCGCCCCGCCCAAAGCCAGCCTTTCAAAATCAAGCGGGGGGAAGGGCTCGCCCTGGAGCTGATCCCAACGGTGGACATCCTGGCCGGCGTGGCCGCCCGCCGCGCCTCCGCCGGCAAACCCCATGTGATCGTGGGGTTCGCTGCGGAAACCCGCGATCTTCTGGAAAACGCCCAGGCGAAGCTCCGGGCCAAAGGGCTGGACCTCATCGTCGCCAACGATGTGACGGAGCCCGGGGCCGGGTTCGCGGTGGACACCAATCGGGTCACCCTCATCGACGCCCGGGGCCGCATCGAGCCGCTCCCGCTGATGAGCAAAGCCGCCGTCGCTGAGGCGATCCTCGATCGCGTCGTGGCGCTGCTTTCGGCGACCGGGGGAGGATAACCGTCCCGGTGAACGTGGCTCATCGCCCGTAGCGCCCAATCAGTCGCCCGATCCCCCGGATGTGGCCCTGGATGGCCTGCTCCACCGCTGCGGCGCCGGCGCCGGGCGGAAGATCCGGGGAGATGTCCAGGGCGTAGAGCGTGAACCGGTAGCGGTGGGCCGGGCCCGGCGGCGGGCATGGGCCCCCGTATCCGATGCGCCCGAAGTCGTTCCGACCCTGGAACCCGATACCTTCCACCGCAGGCTCCGCCGGCACGCCCTCCGGGAGCTCCGTTCGATCCGGCGGGATCTGATACAGCACCCAATGGATGAACCGTCCTCCCGGCGCATCCGGATCGTCCATGATCAACGCCAGACTGCGGGTTCCCGGCGGGGGCGCGTCCCAGCGCAGAGGAGGCGAGCGATCCGCTCCGGTGCATGTATACGCCACGGGAATCAGATCCCTATCCGCGAAGGCCGGGCTGCGGAGCCGGAGCTCACGGATCTCCTCCCCCGGCGTCGCAGGGGCAGGAACGGCGGTGGGTGAAACCGGCACGGGGGATGGCTGGCCTGCCGGAGTGGGCGAGGGGAGGATCGTTGGGGAGGCCGGCAAGGGCGATGGCCGGCATCCGAACCCGAGGATGAGCAACAACCCGATCAGCCCCCAAGCTCCTGCCTGCTTCATTGGAATCCCTCCCATTAGATTTGTCGCGCGCTGGAATATCATCGGTCCCAGAGCACGCTTTTCTCATTGAAGATGCTCCAACTGCCTACCCCAGCCTTCTGAGTTTATCCTTCCTTCAGCCGCAAACCAGCCTGGGAAGAGGTAACTCCCCAGGAGGCCACAGAGGCTACTTTAATTTTTGTCCAACCGACGGGCGACGGAAAATCCAGGCGATGGGCTCTGGAAGGGCTAAGGGATTCGGAGTATGCTTAAAAAGGGCTGTTCCTCCCGTGCCTTCGAGGTGCCTTCGGGCCTGGAGGGAGGGATGGAGGATCTTGGACTTATCCTGTTGGGTTATCTTCTGGGCTCCATTCCCACCGCTTACCTCGCCGGCCGCCTCCTGCGGAGGGTGGATCTGCGGCAGTGGGGCAGCCGCACGATCAGCGCGACCATGGTGTATTACCACGTGTCCCGCTGGGCCCTTCTCCCGGTCGGCCTCCTGGATGTCCTGAAGGGAGCCGCGCCGGCCCTCCTGGCCATGAGCCTGGGACGTCCCCGGGGCGTGGCGGTGGCCGCCGGCCTGGCCGCTGTGCTGGGTCATAACTGGCCGCTCTTCCTGGGCTTCCACGGCGGTCGGGGCATCGGGCCCTTTCTCGGATGGCTGGGGGTGCTGTTCCCTCCCGGGGCGCTATGGATCCTGGGAGGCCTCGCCATCGGGCGAGGGCTGCGTCTGACCGCGGTGACGGCTCTCCTGGCCATCGCGGCCCTGCCGGGCTTTGTCCTCCTCCTGAACGGGCCGTCGGAGGTCGCGGCAGGGGCGCTGGGCATGCTGGGGATCACTGTGGTCAAACGCCTGGAGGCCAATCGGGAGCCGCTCCCGGTGGACCCTGCGGAGCGGCGGCGGGTGCTCTGGCGGCGTCTCTGGCTGGACCGGGATGTCGCTTCCTGGGAAGCCTGGATGTTCCGCCGCCCGGGCCGGCCATAGTTCTTCTCCCTCCGGTCCCTGCAGGCCCTGGGGATCCTCACACGCCGGACGCTTCGAGGCGCGGGGGCGCAGCCCTGCCGGATCCTTTCCTCGAGGGAGAGCCATGGCGAGGATCGCGGTGGTCACCGATAGCGTGGCCTGTCTGCCCCCGGAGCTGGTCGAGGCCTATGGGATTCGCATCGTCCCCGTGCGGATCATCCTGGGCGAACGGATCTTCCGGGATGGCATCGATGTGACCGCGGAGGAGGTTTACGCCTGGCAGCGTGCCGGCATCATGCCCACCTCCTCTCAGCCCTCCGTCGGGGATTTCCTGGAGACCTATCGGGAGCTGGCCCGGCAGGCGGAGGGGATCGTCTCCATTCATGTTTCGGCGGCGATGACCGGCACGTATAACGCGGCCCTGCTGGCCGCCCAAATGGTCCCCGAGGTGCCCATCCGGGTGATCGACAGCCAGGCAGCCACCATGGCCCAGGGCTTCCTCGTGCTGGAGGCGGCCCGGGCTGCGGAGCGGGGAGCATCTCTGGACGAGATCGTCGCTCGGGTGGAGGCCCTTCGCCCCCCCTCCGCTTCTTCGCGGTCCTGGAGACGGTGACCGATCTCATCCGCAGCGGGCAGGCGCCGGCCCTCGCGGCCCTGGCGGTGGACGTGTTGCAGATCAAGCCGATCCTCACCATGCAGAACGGCCGCATCGAGGTGCTGTCGAAAGTGCGCACCCGGCGTCGGGCCATCGAAGAGATGGTCGAGCGAATGGCGCGGGATGTGGGGGATCGGCCGGTGCATGCGGCGGTCTTCCACGCGGCGGCCCTGGAGGAGGCGGAAGCCCTGCGGCAGCAGATCCTCGCCCGCTTCGACTGCCGGGAGTGTTACCTCACCGCCTTCTCCCCCGTGATGGGCCTTTACGCCGGGCCGGGCGTGCTGGGGCTCGCCTATTACACTGAGGAGGATCGCTAAGGGAAGAAGGTGGGAGATCCTTTCACGGCTCCCAGAAGAACTGCATCAGCACCGCCACGTAAGGCCGGCCCTCCACATACGCGATCCCCACCACCCAGGTCCGCCAGTCCAGCTCATTGCCCGGCGTCCCTGGCCGGTGCAAACTGTAAAAGTTGAGGGCCCGGTAGGCCTCCGGCCACGCGGGCTGATAGGTCACCGGCGGCACC
The DNA here is from genome assembly GCA_017743605.1 of Thermoflexus sp. Lineage (GTDB taxonomy): Bacteria > Chloroflexota > Anaerolineae > Thermoflexales > Thermoflexaceae > Thermoflexus. The sequence continues at coordinate 9,004 of JAGHYO010000078.1, forward strand.
AGCAGGCCGCAGTGCCGCTCATGGGGGCGATCGATCACATCCAGCAAATCCGGCAGCACGGCCTGGCGGAAGGGGCCGACGATCTCCATGGCGCTGGCCGGGTGAACACCCCAGCGCACCGGCGTCTCGTCTGTGAACAGGGTGACCGCCTGCTCCGGCCGGATCCGAACCGCGTCGCTGAGGCGGTTGACGTGGAGCTGCAAGCCGTGGACCGGGCTGATCAGCGCGGCAAGCGCCTGCCCGTCCCGCGCCCGGATTGCTGCCTCCAGGCGGTCGATCAGCGCCT
>JAGHYO010000079.1 GCA_017743605.1 Thermoflexus sp.
AATGAGGACGGCCCGCGCCATGATCTGCGGAACTCGGGGGGAGGCGGGGATGCGGTGGGGGACAACGTGGCGTTCCGGCCCTGGCTGACCGCCCCGCCGGAAGGGACCTGTCCTCTGCTGCGGGTGCGCATCGACGTAATGCCGGGGGACGCAAGCAACCGGATCCGTCCCGCCAGCCATACCCTGATCCCGGTGGCCCTTCTCTCTGGTCCGAGCTTCGCCCCGCTGGCTGAGGTCGATCGGGACCGCCTGCGTTTGGGGGCCACGGGCGGGGAGAGCCCTGTGGTCGGCTGCAACAGTCTGGCCGGCGACCTCAACGGCGATGGGATTGGGGACCTGGTCTGCTACTTCCGGTCGGAGCTCACCGGCCTGGGGCCGGACCACCGGGTCGCCCGGCTCCAGGGCCAAACCCTGGAAGGGATCGCCATAGAGGGCCAGGATGCTGTGGAGATCCTCCCATAACTGTAAGGCGCATCTCTGAGCACCAAGAAGGCGATTCGAAAGAGGGCGTGCCGAATCCGAGAACGGTTATCGAAGAGCCTGACCGCTTTGGGCATCCATCCAGCGCACCGCTTCGAGGGGGAAGGACAGCCAGAGGATTTGACCCGGCTCCACCGTGCGTCCCGTAGGCAACGTCAGCTTCAAGGTCTGGGAGCCCAGGTAGGCGGTCACCAGCAACTGAGCCCCCAGGGGCTCCACGACCGAGACCGTGACGGGGAGCGTCCCTGGCTGCGGGGACGCTTCGATGCGGATGTGCTCCGCCCGGATGCCTAGCAACAAGGGTTGTTGGGAGGCGACCCCGGGGATCTCGGGCATGGGAAAGCGATGTCCTTCCAGGACGAAACTCCACCCACCCTCGTTATTCTCTGCCACCCCGCGCAGGAAATTCATAGGCGGGTTCCCGATGAACCCGCCCACGAAGACCGTGGCCGGGGCTTCGTAAATCCGCATGGGAGTGTCGACCTGGACGATCTCTCCTTCGCGCATTACAGCGATACGATCGCCCAGGCTCATCGCCTCCACCTGATCGTGGGTCACATAGATGATCGTCATCCCCGTCTCCTGGTGGAGCCGTTTCAGCTCCGCCCGCGCGTGCAACCGCAACAGCGCATCCAGATTGCTGAGGGGCTCATCCATCAGCAATACATCCGGCTGCATCACCAGGGCCCGGGCCACCGCGACCCGCTGCTGCTGACCACCGGAGAGCTGGGCGGGATAGCGGTCGAGCAACTCCGTCAGTTGCAACATCGTCGCGGCTCGCTCCACCCGCCGCCGCACCTCCGTCTCCGGAACCCGCCGCATGCGCAGCCCGAAGGCGATGTTGTCGTAAACCTTCATGTGCGGGAAAACAGCATAGCTCTGGAAGACCATGGCGATGTTTCGACGGCGGGGAGGCAGTCCGGTGACCTCTCGATCTCCAATGAAGATGCGACCGTGATCCACCCGCTCCAGGCCGGCGACACAACGCAACAGAGTCGTCTTGCCACATCCGGAGGGTCCCAGCAGCACAAAGAACTCTCCGTCTTCGATCGTCAGGGAGACGTCGCGCAACGCGATGACCTTCCCGAAGGCCTTCCGGATCCGCCCCAGACGCACACGTGCCATGTGGTCTCCACTCCCGGATATGGGGCGCCAGCTCAGCGGCTGACGACCCCCCAAAGATTAAAGAGATAACGCCGGATGATGAGGAGGATGATCATGGCGGGGGCGACCATGAAAAAGCCCCCGGCGAACCGGAAGTAGAGGGGCGATTCGTTGAGGACCGTGAGGACCAGGGCCGGCAACGTCCGTTGTCGCAGGGTCAGGATGGTGGCGGCGAAGACCTCGTTCCATGAGATCACGAAAGTGAAGAGGCTGGCCGCGGCCAAGCCGGGCAGAGCCAGGGGCAGGGAGACCCGGAGAAAGGCGGAGAGTGGGCTGCAGCCCAGGGTCATGGCCGCCTCCTCCAGATCGCGGGGGATCGCCATGAACACGCTGGAGGTGATCAGGATGACGAAAGGGAGGGCCATGGCGGTATGGACCAGGGCCACCGCCCATGGCGTATCGTAGAGGCCGATGCGAATGAAGGTAACCGCCAGGGGGATGGAGAGGATGGCCATCGGAAACATCCGGGTCATCAGGATCCCCATGCGCACCGCCTCCCGTCCCGGGAAGATGAAGCGAGCTAGGGCATATCCAGCCGGCGCCCCCAGGGCCAGGGACAGGATCATCGTGAGCAGGGCAACCACCACGCTGTTGCGCGTGGCTGTCAACGTCCCCGTGGCGTTCACGAAGAACCGCATGGTCTCCACCGAGAACTCCAGCGGAAGCAGGGGACGTGGCCAGCGATACACGGCCATACGCGGGCTGAAGGCCAGCAGCCCGATCAGGTAGATCGGGGCCAGCACCCACAGGGCCAAAAGCGAAGCTCCTCCATACCAGAGCAGGTCCGCGATCCGGGATCGCCCCTTCATCGCCCCATCTCCTCCGGGCGCACCCGCAGGACGTAGAGATAAAAGCCGGTCACCAAGGCGGACAGGGCCAGGATGATCAGAGAATACGCAGCGGCCACATGGGGGTTATGGGCCCCCGCATACCAGGCATAGGCCTCTGAAGCCAGGACCGGGAGGATCCCCCCACCCAGGGCCACCACCACGGCGAAGGTCTGGAAGGCGAAAAGGGTGCGGATGATCAAGGCCGCCTGCAGGCTGGGCCGCAGCAAGGGCAGGACCACGTAACGCAGTTTCTGAACCAGGTTCGCGCCGAAGACCTCGGCCGCCTCCCAGTATTCGCCCAGGATCATCTGCAATCCCGCCACCAGCGTGACCATCACGATGGCCGTGGCCCTCCACACCTCCGCGATCACCACCGCCAGGAGAATGCCGATCGGATGCTCATACGAGAGAAAGATGATGGGACGCTGGATCAATCCCAAAGCGCGCAGAATGACGTTGAGATATCCCCGCTCGGTGAAGACGGCCAGCCAGACCAGCCCCGCAGCCAGCTCCGAGATGGCCAGCGGGATCGCATACACGTAAAGGAAAAATCCGGCGCCGCGGCGCCGGGATTGCGCGATTAAGGCCATGATCAAGGCCAGAACCAGCTGCAGGGGGATCACCAGGGCGATCAGCACCAGCGTGTTGCGCAGGGCGGGCATGAAGCGGGTGTCCGCCAGCATGCGGCGGAAGGGCTCCCCGGACCAGGAGCCATCCGGGGCCTGGACGGCCAGCAACAGAGCCTGGACGCTGGGGAGAGCGATGAACAGCCCCAGGAAGAGGATGGCCGGCATCAACAGCGCCAGCGGCAATCCGATCTCGGCTTTCCGCCACCGACTCACCGCCGCCTCCCCGAAGGTCGGGAGGCAGACCCTCAGCCTGCCCCCCGACCGCGATCTCCGGGATCACCGCACCTGGCATGGTCCGGTGCTGGGCGGATCCGGCGGCCAGCAGGCGGCGCCGGTCTCGTTCAGGATCGCCTGCAGCTTGGCCGCCTCCTCCCGAAGCACCTTTTCGATATCCTCACCCTTTAACACAATGCGCTCCAGGGTGTCCCGGTTGACCTTGTTGAACTCGCCGGCCTTGCCGCCCAGGCCCACCGGCAACAGCGCCGGGATCGCATCCGGCGCCCCGGATTGCTTGACGACCGCCTCGCCTTCGATCCGGACATGAGCGGGCATATCCGCCGGCATGGGGACGTCCAGGACCGGGAAGAAGGCGACCTCGCGGAGAATGGTCAGCTGGGTCTCCGGCCGCGTGAGGAACTCGATCAACGCCTCCGCTCCTTCCCGGTTCGGCGCGCCTTTCACGATCCCGAGGCAGGCCAGCACCGGCATGAAGCCCCGCCCCTTGGGGCCCGCGGGCGCGGGGGCCGCGATGAAGTCACCCGGCCGCTCCTTGAAGGCGTTCACCAGCCGGGCCGTGTGATCCCAGGCGATCCACACCTCCTCGGCCAGCAACGGCTCCTGCATGAAATCATAGGTGGTGGATTGCGGGTTGACGTGCTCCCAGAGAGCCTTGAAGGACTTCCACATCTCCACCGCTTCCGGGCTCTTGTAAGTTGTGACGAAGGCGCCGGTGTAAGATGGATACAGATAGCCCTGGACGAAGCGATGGATCAGGCCCTTGGGACCCAGGGGGAACCCCAGACGGCGCTCCCCTGTCGCCTTATGGATGTTCTCCCCCCACTGCCGGAGCTGATCCCAGGTCAGGGCGTTGACATCTGCGCCCGCGGGCAGGTAGTCCAGCGCCTTCTTGTTGATCGCCAGGATATAAGTGGCTTGCATCCACGGGATGCAATATTGACGATCCGTGCCCAGCTTCCCCAGCTCCACGAACTGGGGGATCATCGGGCGATCCTTCAGGCGCTCCATCAGTGGGGTGAGATCCTCCAGGGCGTTGTCCCTGAGGAGCGTGACGAAGTTGCCATGCAACGCCCCCACCACATCCACCGACACCTTGCCCGCCTGGATCTCCGCGCGGATTCGATCGTGGAAGGGGCCTTCGTCCTCCGGGATGAACTCCACAGGGGCGCCGAAGGGCTTGAGGATCACGTTGCGCATCTTCTCCGCCTCCTCCACCGGCCGCAGCTGGGTGGAGAGGAAGAGGATCGGCTTGGGCGGCGGGGTGGGCGTGGGCGGAAGAGGCGTCGGGGAGGGCGCCGCCGGCGGAGGCGGAGCGGTGGGAGTCGGCGTGGGAGGCGCCGCCGGCTGGCAGGCGAGGGACAGGACAAGGGCGACCGTGAGCAGGGCCCAGAGCCTTCGAGTGCACATGATCCACCTCCTGATCGTTCAATGTGGGAACAGATGGCTTTCCGGCAACATATAACCCGTGAGGGCAGCGATCCGCTCCGCCGCCCTCGGGACCGCCGCTTCCAGCGGACGACGGCCAAGCAACACGTCCTCCACCAGCGCCTGCCATTCCTCCGAAACCCGGGCGTAAGCCGGTATGGAAGGGCGCGGCCGCCCCTGCTCCACCCAACGCTGCGTCCGCGCCAGGAACCCTCCTCGCTCCCCAGCCAGATCGGAGAGGGCGTGGATCCAGGGGGGATGGTGCCCGGTCATGCGAGCGAACGCCCGCAATGGCTCCCTCTCCACAGTCTGTCGCAACAGCGCCAAGGCTCGCTCGGGATGGCGGGATTGTCGATAAATCCCGAACGCCATGCCGCCCATCAGACCGGCCGGACGTCCGTGAGGCCCTGCCGGGATGGGGAGGACCATGAGGCGCTCCAGGAAGGTCGCTTCGTCCCATCCGGCCGCCTGTCGGATCAAATCCGCCTCGTAGGTGCCCCCCACCGCCATCACCACCCGTCCCTCCGCCAGCCAGAGGGCCGCCTGCTCCCGATGGAAGGCGGTCACCTCGGGGGGCATCAGCTGGTGTTCCCAGATCAACGCCCGCAGGAAAGCCAGCGTTTCATAAGTGGCCGGCTGATCCAGCAGGACCCAACCCCCACTCACCAGCTCGCCCCCATTCGACCAGAGGAAGGGAAGGGTTTGATAGGTGGTGGTCTCGCCACCCGTCCGGCCGGCCACCATCGCCAGCGGATAAGGGCCCAGGCCGTAACGTCGGCGGACCTCCGGTTGTCGAAAATGAGCCCCTACCCGGAGCAGATCCTCCCAGGTGGTCGGTGGGCGCAGCCCTTCCGCCTCCAGCAGATCCCGCCGCACCCACAGGACGCTGACATCCATGCTGATGGGGATCCCATACAGGTGTCCTTCAAAGACCCACGCGGAGCGGGGGCCCGGCATCAGCGCGGCCAGCGCCTGGGTCTCCCAAGCCGGATCGATCTCCCCAACGGCTCGTAGATAGCGAAGGGCTACGAACTCCGCCAGCCACGCGGAATCCAGGATAGAAAGATCGGGAGCCTCGCCGTTCCCCACTGCCTCCATCAATGCCCCACGCAACTGCAGAAAAGGGACCTGCTCCACGGCCAGCTCCATCGGCTGGTCTGGATGCAGCTGATTCCAGCGGGCGACAGCGAGATCCAGGGGGATCCGCCAGCGGGGATGGGAGATCACCACCCGCAACACCAATGGACGGCTCGCCCCCCCGTTTCGAGGGGCAACAAAGGTGCCCCGCCCCCGCTGACGGAGGATCAGGCCCTCCCGCGCCAGATCCTCCAGGGCCTGACGGACCGGCGCCCGGCTGATCCCATAACGGGCGCAAAGCTCCGCTTCCGTGGGCAGACAATCCCCTGGCCGGAGCCGACCCTCCAAGATCTCCGACCGCAGGAGCTGCTTCAGCTGCTCGTGAAGCGGGATCCCCAGGGCGGGATCCAGCCGCCGACGCGCCCCCATTCCCCATCCTAACGCCCAAGCTTGTTATAATGATATATAAAATTCTGAGGTTGTCAAGGAAACGGTGGAGTGGGTCCTCGCGCCTCCGCGCGTTCCGATCCGGCTGGGGCTCATCGACAGGAGGATTTGATGATTCACCAGGACTTGCGACCGGCGGCAGAGGAAGTCTTGCGGCGCAACGATCGCGGGGCCTTCACCGCCCCTTCCCCCCGGCAGTATCCCCACCTCTGGCTGTGGGACGCGGGGTTCGCCGCCCTGGGCTGGGCGGCCTTAGGGGATTTCGAGCGGGCTTACCGGGAGATCCGCGCCGCCCTCCGGGGGCAGTGGCGCAATGGGATGCTCCCTCACGTGCTCTTCTACGACTGGCCCAGCGCCTATTTTCCGGGCACCGATGTCTGGCGCTCCGATCTGGCCCCGGAAGCGCCGACGGAACTCCCCACTTCCGGCATCACCCAACCCCCCGTCCTGGCTTTCGTGGTCGAGATCCTGACCCGCCATGATCCGGATCGCGGGCGCGCGGCGGCCTTCCGCCGGGAAGCCTTCCCCGCGCTCCACGCCTATCACCGGTGGCTCCACATCCTTCGGGACCCCCAGGGCATGGGCCTGAGCCTTCTCGTGCACCCCTGGGAGTCCGGGATGGACAACAGCCCCCTGTGGGACGCGGCCCTGGCCCGGGTGCCGGTGGGGGATCTGCCGCCCTATCGCCGGGCCGATGCCCGCTGGGTGCCCGAGGAGCAGCGACCCCGCTCCGCCGACTACGACCGCTTCCTGGCCCTCATCCTCCACCTGCGATCGCATCGCTACGGGGAAAGCGGCGTCCGAACCTCTCCCTTCCGGGTCTATGACGTTCTGTTCAACGCCCTTCGCCATCGCTCGGAGGAAGCCCTCCTGGCCATGGCAACGGCGCTCGGGGAGCCGACCGGGGAGATCGAGGGGTGGCTGGCGCAAGGCCGCGCCGCCTTTCAGGCCTATCTATGGGATCCGGCGCGCGGATTCTTCCTGGACTGGGACGCGGTGGCCGAGGCTCGGATCCCGGTGATCGCGGCGGGCGGGTTCCTGGCCCTCTACGCGGGCCTGGCCACCCCGGAGCAGGCCCGTGAGATGGTGGCGCGCTATCTCACGAACCCGGAGGCCTTCGCCCCGGACGGCGGGACGCGCTATCGGGTGCCCACGGTGAGCAAGGCGGAGCCGGGTTGGGAGCCCCGACGCTACTGGCGAGGGCCGATCTGGATCAACCTCAACGCCCTGATCGCCCACGGCCTGCGGCGCTACGGGTTCACCGACCTGGCCGAGCAGATCCGCGCCGACACCTTCGCCCTCGTCGCTCGCTCAGGGTTCTGGGAATACTACGACCCCCGCACCGGGGAAGGGCTAGGGATCAAGGGATTCACCTGGTCCGCCGCCCTGATCCTCGCCTGGGACCTGCTGGAGGTCCCCGAAACCAGGTAGGGGCGACCGGCTGGTCGCCCCTACGCCTCCCTACCATCCCGCCCCGGAACCTGCAGGATGCGGGGAGGGCACGGAGGGTCGGTCAAAGACGATATGGGAGCCGGGGGCCATTTCCTTGTGGCGGGTCAGGGGACGGAACAGGGAGGCCAGGATCCCCTGCTCGCGGTCCGGCATGCCGGTGGCGAGGGGCTGCCCCAGCGGATCGAAGACGGCGGCCGAGGGGCCGGGCTCCCCAAACAGTGGGGACGCCCGCACCAGGAAGACCCGGTTCTCATCCGCCCGTGTCCGGGCGAGGAGATCGTCGGTCGCCCGACGGGCGGAGGGGAACCAGATCAGCAGCTCCGCGCCCTGCGCCATCAGGCTGCGGGCGATCTCCGGCGCCCAGATCTCCTGCGATCCCAGCACCCCCAGGCTGCCCCATGGCGTCTCCAGCGCTCGCGGTGGCTCCCCCACGCGGTGGCGGGCGATCTCCTGCCCACGGTCGATGAGATGGATCCCCACGCGACCCTCATCCGCCAGGGGAGCGATCAGGGCGCAGGCCAGCCGGGCGCTGAGGGCCTGGAGGGCATCGAGGGCTGTCGCCTGCTGATAGGCCGGAGCGCGCTCCCATCCCTCCGGGATGCCGGGCAGGATCACGAGGGAGGCCCCCTGGCGGGTCAGGCGCTCCCCCAGCTCCTCCACCCGTCGCCGCCACACCTCCGGATCCTCATAGGGCTTCAGCTGGAGGACGCCCACCCGGAGATACATCGAATCCGCCGGGATCGGCTCCCGGAGCCGCCGGGCCACCGGGAGCGCCTCGCCCGGCGTGTTCCACCACGGAGCGGACGCGGAGGGCCGCGCGCGGGGGCCGGGCGCCGCCGCCAGATCGACCTCCGCCAGCAGGATCTCCTCGCGATCCGGGCTCCCCAGCGCCCGATAGGTGCCGTCCGGCCCCACCACGCCGCTTCGTCCGCAATAGAGGATGCTCTCGGCCTCCGCCCCCACCTTATTCGCCCAGGCGATCCAGAGGCCGTTCTCCAGGGCCCGGGCGGGCAGGAGGTAGGTCACCTGGGGGTTGGTCCGGGCCTCGGGGGCCCCGGTGGAGGTCACCAGAGCGGTGGCGTCGAGGATCAGGCGGGCACCCTGCATGGCCAGGGCGCGGGGGATCTCCGGCATGCGGGCATCCGCGCAGATCATCAGCCCCACCCGTCCGAAAGGCAGATCGAACACCGGCAGGTCGGAGCCGGGGTCGAACCATTCCCGATCGAAATGCCAGAGGAAGAGCTTGTCGTGGAAGCCCAGGACCTGGCCCTGGGGGTCGAGGAGGGCCATGGAGTTGCGCAGCCGCCTGGAGGGATGGGGGCGGACGAGGCCCACGGCCACATAGGCCCGGTGCCGGCGGGCCTTCTCGCCGAACAGGTGGAGGACCTCCTCCAGCGGGCGGGGCTCGGCGCGATGATAAGCCTCCAGGGAGTGGAGGTAGTAAGCGAGATAAGTGCACTCCGGCAGCAGGATGAGGTCCGGCCGGTGGCGTCCAGCCTCCTCCACGCCCTGCAACGCCCGCTCCA
>JAGHYO010000080.1 GCA_017743605.1 Thermoflexus sp.
TCTTCCATCGGACCGGGGGGCTGCACGCAGCGCCGCCCCGATGACCTTGTCCACCGCGTTGTGCCGCCCCACGTCCTCCCGCACCCAGAGCAGCTCCCCCGCTGGGTCGAAGATCGCCGCTGCGTGCAGCCCCCCGGTCCGATGGAAGAGGCGCTGGGCCTCGCGCATCCGCCGCGGCAGATCCGCAAGGAGCGGGAACGGGATCACCGGCTCATCCTCCGGCAGCGAGGGATAGCCCTGAACGAACACCGCTTCGATGGCCGCTTTCCCGCACACCCCGCAGCTGCTGGTCATGTAGAAGTGACGGGTCAGCCGCTGCCGGTCGATCCCCCGACCATGGGGGAAAACGACCCGGACGGTGTGGGGAGCCGGGCGCTCCGGAGACAGCGCCGCGCGGATCCACTGGGGATCATCAATCAGGCCCTCTGTGTAGAGAAAGCCCAGGGCAAGGTCCTCATCCTCCCCAGGGGTCCGCATCGTGATCGCGATGGGGAGGACCTCCACGCCCTCCGCGTTGGGGAAGGCGATCTGGATCTCCAGGGGCTCCTCCGCGATCACGGCGTCTTCCTGCCGCTCCCGTCGCCCCAGGCGCAGGCCAGTGACCGGCCACGGCTTCCACGCCCCATCCCGATCCACAGGCCTCTCCTCCCACGCTGCGCTCAGGGAGCCGTATCCTTGTTCACGCTCCCCACAAAGGCGAAGATCCCTTTGTAAGCGGGGATCCTGGCCAGAGGCGAGCAGGCCTCCGGGGCAGCCAGGGCATTCCCCTCGGGCCAGTGCACCTGGAGGGTGCCCGGCTTCACATCGGCCAGGAAGACCCGGCCCCGCAGCTCCCCGTAGGAGTTCCAGAGCCGGACGGGATCTCCGGGCCGCAGCCCTAGCCGGGCGGCGTCGCGCGGGTGCATCAACACCGCATCCCGCGGGAGGCCGTTGATGGGGTCGACGTCTTCGTGGACCATGCTGTTGAACTGCTTCCCGCGCCGGGTGGCCACCCGGAACGCCCCCTCCGGGATAGGGGGCCGCGGCAACGGTACGGCCTTGAAATGGGCCTTCCCATCCGGGGTGGGGAACTGCCAGCCGGCGCAAAGCAGCGGGCCGCCATACTGGAACTGATCCCCTTTCTTGCGCAGGTGCTGGATCCCGTCGTACATCGGGATCACCCGAGCGATCTCCTCCCGAATGGCCTGGGTGTCCGGGAAGCGAACTCGGTCGGCGAGATCCGGCCGGACCCGGGCGGCCAGCTCCCCGAAGACCCACCATTCGGGGCGGGCCTCGCCGATCCGCGGCCCCGGGATCTCGGGACTGAAGATTACTCGGCGTTCGGTGGTGGTCTCCGTCACCCCGCCCGGGCCTTCGTAGCGGGTGGCCGCCGGCAGAAGGATCACCGTCTCGCCGGGCTCGAAGAACATCGGAGGCGAGAGCACGATGTCCATGTGCACCCGTAGAGGGATCCGCTCCAGGGCCTCGCGGACGGAATCCGGATCCGGCAGCACCTCATGGAAGTTGCCGCCCACGCTGAAGAGGAGGTCCAGCTCCCCGCGATGGGCCGCCTCGATCATCTCCGGGGCGGTGAGGCCGCGCTTGGAGGGGATCTCGAAGCCGTAAAGCGCGGAGAGGCGGCGGGCGTTCTCCTCGTTGATCGCGAGGCCGCCCGGGAGGGCGGTGGCATAAGCGCCCATCTCCGCCCCGCCCTGGACGCCCGAGTGGCCCCGGATGGGCATCAGGCCGCAGCCCTCCCGGCCGACAAAGCCCTTCATGAGGGCCAGGTTGATGATGGCATGGACGTTGTCCTCGCCGTGGGTGTGCTGGGTGATCCCCATGCTCCAGATGAAAACCGCGCGGTCCGCCTCCGCGACCATGTGGGCGAACTCCTTCATCTCCTCCCGGGAGAGCCCCGCCTCCTCCTCCAGTTCCTCCCAGGAGAGGCCCTCCACCGTGGCCCGCAGCGCCTCAAAGCCCGTCGTGCGGTTGCGGATGAACCCCTCATCCATCCACCCCTGCGAGATCATATGCTTGATCGCCCCGTGGATGAAGGCGATATCGCCCCCCACCCGGACCTGGAAGAAGCGATCGGTGATGCGGGTGCCGAAGAGGGCGCTCTCCACGTCCGAGGGGACCCAGTAGCGCTCCATGGCAGGCTCGCGGTAGGGGTTGACCAGGACCACGCGGGTCCCCGCCTTGCGGGCGTAGTAGAGGTATTTCATCATCACCGGCTGGTTGTTGGCCACGTTCGAGCCGAAGAAGACGATGAGGTCGGTCCCGATCAGGTCGGTGTAAGAGCAGGTGGTGGCGGCCACGCCCAGGGCGGCCTTGAGGGCGAGGGTGCTTGGGGCGTGGCAGACCCGGGCGGCGTTGTCGATGGAGTTGGTCCCCATGGCCCGCACTGCCTTCTGGGCCACGTAGTAGGACTCGTTGGGGAGACCCCGGCTGGTGAGGTAGAAGCCCAGGCGCTCTGGTGAGGTGGTGCGGATGAAGCCTGCGATGAAGTCCAGGGCCTCCTCCCAAGAGATCCGGCGGAAGCCCGGCTCGCCCCGGCGCCGGATCAGCGGATAGGGCAGACGGCCCAGCGCCCGCAACGCCCGCGCCGATTGGGACCGCAGGGCCTCCACATCTGCAAGCTGCCGGATGTCCAGCGGGGGCATGGTGTTGAGGCGGAGCAGGCGGAGACGGATGTTGCAGAGGTGGATCCCGGTGATGGTCCAGTCGCGCATCCCAGTGGTGCCAAGGGCGCAGCCGTCACAGACCCCATCGTTCAGAATGCGCCAGGCGTAGCCCAGCCGGTCCCGGTTCTCCCAGATGGCCCGCAAGATCTCCAAATAGTTGTTCGGGCGCTGCTCTCCGATCCCCAGCGGCTTCCAGCTGGCCCAGAGGGATGGCATCGGCCGCCAGGATGGCAGCCGCACCGCTTTCCTCACCGCTCCCATCGCTCGTCCCTCCGGAAGTGAGCTCAGAAAACCGGGGTAGAGTAGGGGGAACGCGAGAAGGCCCGGCCCTGCATTTCATTATACATTGATGGATCGCATCCAGATGAGGGGGCGCGCCCGGCTATGGCGTCTGGATCCACGCGCGGGTGAGGGACTCCAGCGGGGCGCCCAGCCAGGGGGCCGCCAGGAGCAGGAGCAGCTCGCTGATCCACCAGGCGATCCCGAACCCGATGGCGGCGCGTGGCATAGGGCGCAGAGGGCGGTCCAAAGGCTCCCAGGCCAGCAGATTGCGCAGCAGCGCCCATCCCAGCAGCCCGGGCAGGATGATCAACCCCAAGGCCAGGAGGGGATGGGCCGGTAGCAGCAGCCGGGTCATCGCCCATCGCGCCGCAAACCCCGGGAACGGCGGTGCGTCGAGCATAGCCAGGCCGCTCCCCAGCAACAGCCCGATCACCCACAGCCCCTGGTCCATCGGCACCCGGCCGGGCTCTGTGGTGCCGGCCATGCGCCGATAAGCGGCCAGGGCGAAGGCCATGCCCAGCAGGGGCACCACTCGCACCCAAAGCGCCCATGCACTGAGATAGACCCCCGGTTCCGTCCCCAGGCTGAGGGCCAGCCAGACGAGCCCGCTGGACGCCAGCCAGATATAGCCCCCGGTGGTCCCCCAGCCCCGCTCCGCCAGGGCCAGGAGGGCGCTGCTTCCCATCATCAGCATCCCGATGGCCTGCAGGCCGATCCCCCACCCCGGGAGGCGGGAGAGCCAGGGGAACTCCTGGGCCCACGCCGACAGCCAGAACCAGGTCCCGTAGTGGACCATGAGGACGGTGAAGGCCGCGCCGATAGGGGCGCCCTCCGCGAACAGCATCAGCACCCAGCGATGCGCCGGCCATACCCCCAGCCAGAGGACCAGGGCGATCGCGATCAGCGTGAAGGCCAGGGTGGTCCAGAGGGGCTGACCGGGGTTGAGGGCGGCTTGCTCCGCCGCCCAGGCCGCGGTGGTCCAGTTGAGGAAACCCAGGCTGGCCGCGATGAGATATTGGGCGGCCCCCTCCATGCCGTGTCCTTCCCCCAGGAGCGTAATCGTCAGCAAGAGGGCAGCGGTGCCGATGAAGAAGGCCCCCACGCTGATCGGGCGGGTGAGCAGCCCCAAGGCCCACAGCCCCCCGGCGGCCAGGCCGATGGGATACAGGCGGCGCTCGAACCGGAAGGGCCAGGCGCTCAGGAACAGCAATGCAGCGCTTCCCCACAGCGTGCTCAGGGCCCAGCGATCCGTCTCCGTCAAGCGCAGGGACCGCCCCAGGAGGACCACTGGGGGACCCAGGGTGCTCGAATCCGCTGAAAGGGCCGCCGGGGGCCATGGGAGCGCCCAGAGAAGCGCCACAATGCCCAGGGCTGCGGCTGCCGCGATCGGGGCGGCCAAGGGCGTCCGCCGAAGCGGATACACCAGCGGGGCGGCCAGGAAAGGGATCGCCAGCACGAGGAGCAGCGGAACGTTCATGCAGAGACCTCCTGGCGCGCCAAGGTGAGGGCAGCAGTGAGGAAGGCGATCACCAGGTTCATCCCCGCCATCAGCCCGATGGCCAGCAGGCTGTCCTGAACGGAGAAATAGAAGAGCCCGTAGCCGCTGAACATCGTGAGGATCCCCAGGCCGACCTGCAGCGGGGAGCGGCCCAGCGTGGCGATCAGCAACCCGATCCCAATGAGGGTGTATGTGGTGATCAGGGTCGGGGCAGGCACGATCGGGATCGGGAAGCGAGCGGCCAGGATCCGGGCCAGGTAATGAAAGAAGAGCGCCGCCAGGGCCCGAAAGCGCCAATGGACCGACGGGCGGGAGGTCAGGGTTTTCGGAGCCGCCTTCCGGGCCTGCCAGCCGGTCAAATAGAGCAGCAAGGCCAGCAGGGCGCTGGTGAGGACCTGGATGCTCGCCAGCTCGCTGGGCACTCCGGGGGTCTGCTGCAGCAGCCAGCCGCCCGCCGTGCCCATCAACGCCCAGGCCAGAAGCCAGCCCCGCCAGTCCTCCAGCGTCAGCACGAGGGCAGCCAGCCCCGCAATGAGCAGGATCGTGAGCTCGGGAAGGATCTCCGCGCCGATCACGCCATCCTCTCCCCGCCAAGATGTGAGAGGAGCGCCAGCCCCTCCGGTCCTCCCAAGTCCCGTTGCTCGGGAGGGACCAAACGCCTATCCTCAGGGCTTACGCTGTTTCTTGTGCATTCTGATTGTGGCCCCAGGTTGTTCGCCCAAGGCCAGAGGACCAGCTACCAGGATCGCCCACCGACCCTTACCTCGAAGTCCCAATCCCCAAAGGAATTCCGCCCCTCTGCAGGTGATGTTCACCGCTGCTGCATGGCGGTTCATCCTCAGTCCGTAGGAGCACGCCAGAACGTGTCCCCTTCGTGGGGGCGACCGGCCGGTCGCCCCTACCTCCTGCCGCGTACCGGACATGCCCAGGACGTGTTCTGCGGATCCACAAAGACCGAGGGAACTCTGTAAAACCTCACCTTCTGAACCCGTATCGGGTGGAAGGTCACAATGCTCCACGCGTTCATCAGACGCGTTCGGAGCAGACAGGACTTCCCCTTTCTGATCCGCTCCTCCATCCTCCCGAGATCTTCCAACACCAGAGCCACCTTCACCCCAGGTGCCCAGGCAATCAAGGCCAGGGGGAGACGATGCTGGGAGTTCTCCGCCTTCTGCGGGCGGATCCTCCGGTGCTCGGAGAGAACCTTCCTTTAAGCCTTCGGGTTGTGGATCTCTCTTGTTCTTTCGATCTCGCACCGCAGATGGCCCCGGTGGACCTTCCCCGCATACCCTGTGTCGATCTCCCAGATCTCGCCAGTGGAGGTCGCAAGGGCTGTGAGATTCCCCACATTGCTGTCGATCCCGATCACCCCCTTGGGCTCATAGAAGATGAGATCGAGGAACTTGAGGGGGATGGAGGGGGATAGGTAGGGGCGCAGCGGCGCTGCATCCCTAACCCATCCTCTGGATTGTGAGGGGAGACCGGAAGGACCATGGTCAGGATCTCGCCATCCCATTCGATCTTCGGCGTCTGCCGGACCCGATAGACCGATGCCTGCCGGATCTCTGGCCAGTCGGCATCTGTCTTTCCCATCTGCTGCTGGTTCCGCAAGACATGGACGACCCGGGCTCTGCATTGGATCGCCCCGCAGATGAGGCCGGAGTGGAGGTCCGGATGCTGCGCAGGCAGGGAGGGATAGAGGGCCTGGATAAGGGTAAAGGGTCAAAGTAGCCGTCTCGCCGTTTTCCAGGGCATCGTCGACGGTCTGCCGCTGGATGTCAGCGCGGGCCTCCATCCAGGCGCAGATCCTGGGATGCTCCTCGAATCGGAATCGCGGGCAGACCCTCGGCATTTCTCTGCCTCCACCGCCATGATAACCCGTCTGCCACTTGAGGAGAAGAGTGCATCCACCGCAAAACCCCTATACTATAACTCAGGTTGGCCGTCGCATGCCGGCGGGCCTATTCCATCTCAGGAGCTGCGCATGGCCCGTAAAAGGAACCCGCAGAGTGCCCTCCGCTCGTCAGCGCGTCGATGGGCGGTCCCGGGCCCGCACACCATCGCCCGGGAGGTGCTGCCCAACGGGATCGTGGTGCTGGCCTACGAGAACTTCAGTAGCCCCTCGGTGGTGCTCTCCGGACTTCTCCGGGCCGGAGCTCTAGATGATCCTCCAGATCGGATAGGGCTGGCGGCTTTCGCCGCGGAGGCGCTCACCCGGGGCACATCCCACCGCACGTTCCACCAGATCTATGAGGCCATTGAATCCGTCGGGGCCAGCCTGGGGATCGGGGCCGGCCATCACACCACCGGCTTCACCCTGAAGGCCCTGGCCGAGGATCTGCCCGCGATGCTGGAGATCCTAGCCGACGTCCTGCAGAACCCCACCTTCCCCGAGGAGGAGGTGGAGAAGGTGCGGGGGGAGATCCTCACGGATCTGCAGGAGCGGGAACACGACACCCGGCGGATGGCCGCTCTGCGCTTCCGGGAGACCCTGTTCCAGGGCCATCCTTACGGGCGGAGCGTGGATGGATACCCGGAGACCGTGCGGGCGATCACGCGGGAGGATCTGCTCCACTTCCACCGCACCTTCTACCATCCGGTCCGAGCGATCGTGGCGGTGGTCGGGGCCATCCGGGCCGGGGACGCCATCCAGGCTGTTCATGCAGTCTTAGGGGATTGGGAGGCCTGTCGGCCTGAGCCGCTCCCTCTGCCGCCGGCCGCCCCGCCGGCGCGCTGGATCCACGTGCACACCCCAATCCCTGGCAAGACTCAGGTGGATCTGGTGATGGGCACCGTGGGGCTCTCCCGCAGGGATCCAGAGTATTACGCGGCTGCCCTGGCCAACTCCATCCTGGGGGTGTTTGGGATGATGGGGCGGCTGGGAGATCAGGTGCGGGATCGAGACGGGCTGGCTTACTACGTCTACAGCCGGCTGGACGCTGGGCTGGCTTCCGGTCCGTGGAGCGTCATCGCCGGGGTGGCCCCGGAGCATCTCCCCCAGGCGATCCAGGGGATCCAGGCGGAGATCCGCCGGATGCAGGAGCGGCGCGTCCCAGCACAGGAGCTGGAGGACAATAAGTCTTTCCTGATCGGATCCCTTCCTCTCCAGCTGGAGACCAACGAAGGGATCGCCGGGATGCTGGTGGACATGGAGCTGTTCGAGCTGGGCCTGGACTACCTGGAACGTTTCCCGGAGATCATTCGCAGCATCACCGCCGCGGAGATCCAGGCTGTCGTGCGGAAATACCTGGATCCGGACCGCATGGTCCTTTCCACCGCGGGCCCAGAGCTGCCTTCCCCGTTGGCCCAGGAGGTTATCCGATGAACGCCTGGGACTGAGGAGACAGCGGGGCGGGAGCCAATCCGGCCGCAAGAGTAGATCCGATGCCGTGGTTGGCCATCCTCCCGTCACGCGGGTAAGATTCCGTCTGCACAATCGCTCGCCCCTTGGTCTAATCGAAATCATGGGCCCAGCATTTCGCGGGCGATCCGATGGATGGAAGGGGGCATTGGCGCGGTGGCGCAAATGACCAAAGAAGAGCTTCAAGATATGATTGAGAGCATCGCTGAGGAAAAGCTCATCGCGTCGTTTGGCGACTCGGATGGGGTTTTGCTGCTTCAGGAAGCGATGCGGGAGAGGCCTTTACGTCAGTAAGGAAGCCGTGGCGGGTGGAGAACGCAGGGAGCCCCTGGAGTATGTTATGCGGCGCATGGGATGGGTGTAAGGAGTAGGGGAGTATCGAGTGATTTTACGAAATACTATGGGATGAGAGGCTTATTGTGATCCAGGCCATTGGCCATCGCCGTGAGATCGATCAGAGGCGGTGAGGGTGCGGATGCTTTCGGAGGACACTCCTCCCGTGGTTCCCCAGTTGATCACCACAGGATGATCATCGCTGGCCTCATCGCCACAAACGTTCGCGGGCTTGCGCGCTGCGATACCGATCTCCGGCCCACGGCCCTTTTGGGATCGGAGCCAGCCTGAACACGAAGGGCGAGAGACGGGAGATTCAGGCGAAGGCCGAAGCCTCATGTGAGAGTGGCTTTCGTCGCGACCAGCGGCTGCGCCTGCCGGAAGCGAACGCCTCTGGGTGTGAGAGGATGGCATGAGGAGCCGAAATTTATTTTGGCCTACAATCTGCTTGCGCGCTCCGTGCGATGTCAGGTTATCCGGATAGGCGCTCAGCCAGGCGATGTCGCCCTCGTGAACCGGTCTGGGAGGAGCGGATGGCGGCGGAGGTCTGCATCGAAGCGGTGGCCCTGGCCGATGAGGAGGTCTATCCGGTGCAGACCTCCTGGAGACTGGAACCCGCCGGGAGGTCCGCTGGAGGGAGGGGAGGAGCCGGCCCACGGCGCCCGATGGTGGATCAACTGCGCAGCTGGCGTGGAGGTCGAGGAGCGGTCGATCCCTGGAGGTGATCTCCCGACATCAAAGGGACCGCTGGCAGCTGATCCTGCGCTGTGCCTGTCGGCTGACCTAGGAGCCCCGACCGGATCCTGCCCTCCCCGGATCCAGGTTGCTCCACATCGAACATCTCCCCCTGTTGTCCTTGGATCGGCGGGCCGCCATTTACCGCGCCCTGCAGGCCCCTTCAGCGAGGTCCGCGGCGGGGAGGGCCCCGCTGGGGCTCTCCCCGACCTCCCCCGCTCCGGCTCCGAATTGACATGGCCTTGGGCTCTGAGTAAAAATTTACTTTGGAGAATCATTTTCTTTAGAAAGGAATTTTTAAATGCGACGAGGGCGGGAGCGACTGGAGGCGATGCTGGAGGGCCTGCGGGCGTCCGGGCTGCGGTTG
>JAGHYO010000081.1 GCA_017743605.1 Thermoflexus sp.
TCCGTCCGGCCCCTCCCGGTAACCCATCACCACCACCGCCGCCACCGCCTCGGCGAACATCATGGCGATGGTCCGGACTGGCAGATCCCGGGCCTCCGGGTGGGCCTGGGCCATCTGGAGGTAACGCGACCACACTCGCTGGACGCTGTCGGTGTGCATGGTGGTCACCTGGGGGCCGTGGCCAGTGTTGGCCGCCCGCAGGATCTCAAAGGCTTCCGGACCTCGGGCTTCCCCCACCACGATGCCGTCGGGGCGCTCCCGCAGGGCCATCACGATCAGATCGAAGGCGGAGAAGGGGACGATCTCCTCGCCCGGGAGCTTCTGTCGGGTGAGCTTGTGCACCACGTTCCCTGGGTCACTCTCCGGGCGGCCATCCCAGAACACCATCAGCTCGTAAGAGTCCTCGATGATCACCAAGCGGAACTCCCGGCCCACCTCCCGCAGCAGCGCCCGGGCCAACGTGGTCTTGCCGCAGCCCGTGGGCCCGGCGATGATCAGAGTTCCCCGTCGACGTAGAACCCCCATGAGATACTGGGCCGCTTCAGGGGGAAGCACACCGCTCGCTACCAGGTCGGACAGCCCGGGCGCCCGGCCGGGGCGGGCCAGGCGCACCGTCAAACAATCCGAGGGGACCAGCGGCGGGGCCGACCAGGAGATCCGCACGGTCAGGAAACCGATGGGATCGGGGAGATCCATGGAAAAGGATCCCTCGGCAGCTGGCTTCACATCCCCCGGCGTGCGGATCCCGTAGCGCTCACACAGCCGGCGGATCCCCCCCATCAGGCGATCTGGGTCCTGCACCTCCCCCCAGCGCGCCCAGCGCCCACCCCGGAAAATCCAAAGATAGCGCCGGTGGTGGAGGGCGAAATCCTCTACTGTGGGATCGCTCAGGATGGGAAACAGCTCCTCCCAGTCCAGGACGGCCAGGGCGGCCCGGGCCAGCGCCTCTGGAGCCGCCGCCGGCCCGAGCACCTCCTGGGCCGCCCGCAGGGCGTCCGCTACCCCCGCTGGGCGTCCTCCGGTGTTCCGGGAAAGGGCTGCTCGGAGCGCTTCCAGCGGCAGCGCCGTCTCTATGGAACCGAGCGACCCGATGGTCTCCACTCGAATCTCCGGAAACATCCCTCTCTACCTCCCCGCCTGTCTTCATCGCACCCGGCAAGGCCAGCCGCATCCCTCCTCACTTCCCTCAGCCATCCCTGCCCATCGCGCCGGCCTTCATCGTTCCGCCCTCATGGGCTCTTCTCCACCCACCGGGCCTGGTCCCCCGGCAAGGGATAGATCGTGCGATCCTCCAACCGCGCCACCCAGGACAGCGGGAAACCGAGCATCCCAGACTCATCCGCCCCTGTGCCAAACAGCAGGAACGATCCATCGGGGGAGCAGCCCCCCTCCACATAGGCGAGGAAGTGATTCGGCATGGAGAATCGTTCATCCCCTTGGACGAAGGGGATCCGGCCCTCTGCCCGGAAGGTGTTGACGAGCTGCTCGCGTGCTTCGACAGTGCCCAACGGGCGCACCGTCCCGGCGGACAGATCGGCGATGTAGAGCTCGCTCCGTTCGACCCCGCCGCCTGCGGCGCCGTCCTCCGCCCACGGATGCTGATACACCGCGAAGTCCACAACCACCCAGCGGCCCCGAGCCCCACAGGCTGGTTTCCAGATCCTCGTCTCAACGATCCCTTCCTTCTCGGTGGTCCCGTATCGGATCTCCATCCGAACCCCTTCCTCCCCGGCTTCCGGCGGCGAGATTTCCTCCACCTTCCGCGACGGATCCGGCCGGAACAGATCCTCAGGCAACGGGAGCGCTTGGACAGTCCCGTCCGATCGTCTCACACAGAGGGACCGGCCGTCTGGGCACGGCGACGCCTCCGGAGGGACCGGCGCGTGATCCTTCGGACCCGCCTCTGGAGGCGCCGACGTGCAAAACACCATCGGCGCCTCCCGCGCCCCCAACGTGGGCTGCACCATTACCTGCGCGCACAACTCCCACCCATCCCCCGCCGGCCGCCAAAACGCCCTCTCCAGCCACGTGATGTAAAGACCCATCTCCGGCACCGGCCCCAACCACCGCTGCCCGTCCGTGAACCAGATCGCATACGTGTCCGCCGTGTACGCCGTCCGCTCCTTCGCAAACTCCCGCACTACCCGCACTGCCAGCCAGTGATCTCCTGTCTGAAACCCTCCCGGAAGCGGCTGGAGACGAAATGCCAGCGGCGCCGGGGTTAGCGTGGGGAGAGGAGTCCGTGTCAGAGCCGGCAAGGGGGAGGCCGACGACCCCTCCGTCGAGGTCACAGCTGCTGGGCGTTGTGCAGGGGATTTCTCCGCCGTCGGGACGCCGCACGCCCCCAGCAGCAGCCCCACCACAAGGCACACTGCCTTCCATCGGTCGCTCATGGCATCTCCCCTCCGGAATGGCTCTCCCCCTTCGAAAACGCCAGCATCCACCATCGCGCTTTCCGGGCCTGACTATCAACGGCAGCGAGGAAATCCTCCCAGCGGTAACGCTCGGAGCGGTTGAAATAGGGGTTGCCAGTCACTACATAGCGCCCATCGGGCCCCTCCTCCAGCCCCTGGACTGCCACCCAGTGGGAGACGGAGTTGGAAGCCTGATAGGGAGTCAGAAGACCATCCCCCA
The DNA here is from genome assembly GCA_017743605.1 of Thermoflexus sp. GTDB lineage: Bacteria > Chloroflexota > Anaerolineae > Thermoflexales > Thermoflexaceae > Thermoflexus. The sequence goes on from JAGHYO010000081.1 coordinate 2,635, forward strand.
CCTGCAGGCCACGCTTCTCTTGAATGCGCACCAGGGCCATCAGGGCTTCCCCGCGGCCGAGGCGCTCCCGTAGGCTCCGCCACAGCCCCTCCGAATCCCGTTCCCCATTCGGCATCCAAACCTTCTCTCCCCTTAATCCCAGCTCGCCTGCCGCCCGGAGCAAATCCTGATCCCTGGTGTAGAAGCCGAGGCTCCCCTTGCCCGGACGTGCTTGGATGTCCTCCCGGATCGATCGCTGAAGCGAAGCATCCGCGGCGCGCAGCGTGCTGGAGATGGCCGCCTCCACCGGGACGGAGCGGCCCAGCACCGCGCTGGCGGCCATGCTCAGCCCCACCGGACCGCAGGCCGTGCTCCACGGAATGGACTCCGGCAACGGCTGTCCTTCCCGGAGTCCCAGCAAAGACCGGAGGGAAGCCTCCGAAACCCCCAGCTGGAGCAGCTGCGCCGTGAAGACGCGGGCCTCAAACTGGCTTTGAAGAGGACGTCCGGTGGCGTCCACCGCGCGGGGATACCCTTCCGGGCTCAGGGCGAGGGGCACGAAGGGCAACGCCCCGCTCTCCGCCGTCGGAGCCTCCCGCACCATCCGGGCTGCCATCTGGAAGGCCTCCTCCAGCCGATCCATGGCCCGCTCTAGGACCTCGGCCATGCGCATTAGATGCTCGGCGCTGCGCTGCCAGCGGGGATATCCTCGGGCCCAGAAGGCGCTGAACTGCTCCCCGGGCACCGCCCGGGCGATCTCCCCCAGCGCGTTTCCCTGCCCGCGGGCCCGCTGGGCCAGGGCCTCCCGTTCCCGGGCCCCGCGCCGCAGCGCCCGCGCGATCTCCCGAACCGCCTCCGGCTCCACCCGCAACCCACGAGGATCCTGCGCGCCCATCGTCTCCTCCTCATGACGCCGGATCCGGCAGCGACCGCAGCATTTGCTCCACTTCAGCAATGGCCTGGGCAATCCGCCCCTCCCCTGCCGCAATCGCTTGGGAAAGACGCTGGCCCTCCACCAACCAGCGCTGAAAGATCTCTAGCCGGCGCTGGGCCTCCTCGAGATAACCTCGGGCCGCTTCTCCCGTCCAGAGAGTCGGAAGCTCCTCCAGGAGCGCCTTCCTCACCTCCATCCCGATGCGCTGGGGAGTCTCCTCCTCCAGTCCCCGCCGGTAGGCCTGGACCGCCTCCGGCGCGTGGGTCCACCTTCGCATCACTGGCTCGTCGTAAGCCATGGCTCCTCCTGTATGCGCTCAATATGGACGCGGGGATCGCATACGCCGCGCCTGCTCCTCTTCCAGGGCCCTCAGGTTGTTTAGGGCCTGACGCAGCGCGGCGATCGCCGCGCGGTTTTCCTGGACGTGCTTTCGGATGTGTTGGATCAGGGCCGTGCCGTAAGCCCGCACCGCCGTCCCATGCGGCACCCAATGGGATTCCACCGGCTCAATGGACTGGCCCAGCGCCGCCGCCTGCCCCTCCATCTCGCCCATGACCCGCTCCATCTCCGCGCAGAGCGCGAAGGCCTGATCGTAATCCACCTGATAGATCCGCCCCATCTTGCCTGCCTCCATCGAGGTGCTTCATTTAGATGATAGACAGAGGCTCTCCTCCCCCATTGTCCGCCCCAGCTGCTGCGCTTTCCCATTTTTCCCGTTTTCTGAAGGCAAGCTGCATGCTCGAAACAGGAACCGCTTATCATCCACAGTGGAACCAGCCGCATGGACGGCAGGCGCCCTGCATCCAGACCGGCTCCCCTCTATGCGGCCACTGTCATCACCGCTGTGAAGGAGCGCCAGATGAGCAGGGACCGCATGGCACAGGCCTTCGCGGACTTCAATCGCGTCCAGCAACTGGTAGAGCGGGCTGCCATCCGCCTCCTGCGCGTCATGGAGCTCCCCCCGTGGCTGGATCCCGAGGACGTGATGCAGGAAGGCTTCCGGATTGTTTGCGAAGCAGTCGAGCGATGGGACCCCCAGCGAGCGCGCTTCACCACATATCTCTACCCCCATTTAGATCTGTTCCTGCGCCAGGCGATCTTGCGACGTCTGAGGGGGCATTTAGAGTGCCCGTTGTGGGAGGAAGAGGAGGAGTCCGGGAACGGAATCCACGAAACGGTGGAAGCGCTGGAGGAGCTGGAGGCGCTGCGGCATGCCCTGCGATGCCTGAAGGAGGAGATGCCCCTGGCCTTCGCAGTGATGGTGCGCTATTTCGGGCTGGAGGGGCATGCCCCGAGTGCGATCACGACCATTGAGCGACGGCTGGGTCTCGCCCATGGGGAGGGAAAGCGTTGGCTGCAGAAGGGCCTGGATCATCTGCGATGGATGCTCCAGGATAAGGACGGAGAGGTAGGGGGGGGTTAAAAAAACAAAAAGGGCTGATCCTCCATGAGGAGAAATCAGCCCCGAGCGAGATGGTCTGCGTCCGTGCTCAAGTGGCCTTGAGAAACTCACGCATTTGGCGGACCTTCAGCTGCTTGCGCAGGTAGCGCAGCGCCTCCGCTTCGATCTGGCGGATCCGCTCCCGGCTGAGGCCGAACCGCTGGGCGACCTCCTCCAGGGTATAGGAGCGACCGTCCTCAAAGCCGTACCGCAGGCGCAACACACGAGCGTGGCGGCTCGGGAGCTCATTGAGCAGCTCCTCGATTTGCTCCCCTAAGAGCTGGTCTGCAACCACTTCTTCAGGAGCTGGGCTCTCGGCATCTCGGATCGCCCCCTCCAGAGTGGTCTCCCCTTCCTCGTCCATTGGCTCCTCCAGGGAGAGCAGGGGCCGGGCGGCGTTCCAGAGCCACTCCACCTTATCGGTGGCCGTGCCCATCCGCTCTGCCACCTCCTCCGGCCTGGCCGGGCGGCCGGACTCCTGCTCGATCTGATAGGCGATCCGCTGGGCCTTGCGCAGCTGCTCCTGGGCGTGAATGGGCAAGCGGATGGTGCGAGCCTGCATGGCCAGGGCTCGGGTGATGGCCTGGCGGATCCACCAGGTGGCATACGTCGAGAAGCGGCGGCCCCGCCCGGGATCAAAGCGCTCCACCGCCTTCATCAGGCCCAGGTTCCCCTCCTGGATCAGATCAAGCAGGGGCACGCCGAGGCCCTGATATTTCTTCGCCACGCTGATGACCAGGCGGAAGTTCGAGGTGATCAGCTTCTCCCGGGCCTGGCGGCCTTCATCCACCAGACGCTCTAGGCGCCGGCGGACATCGGACGGGAGGCTCCCGCCCCGGGCCAAGCGGCGGGCGGCCTCGCGACCCCGGGCCATCCGCATGGCCAGCTCCCTCTCTTCCTCGGCGGTCAGCAATGGATGGTCGGTCACCTCCCGGAAATACAGGGAGATGAGATCCCGATCCTCTGCGAGTTCGCCTAAGACCGGAAGAGAAGTTTCCTCATCCAGCTCGGCCCACTCCGCGTCTGGGGCAAAGGCCTCCTCATCCCATGGCTCGCCCCAGAGCTCCTCGTTTTCCAGCTCCTCCTCATCGGGGAGGATCGGACGGTTTCGATGCTTCATCGCCGCCTCCTTCCGGCGCTCCGTGGGGAATGCGCGCCGGGAAACCGTGAAGGCCCTTTCGATCAGCACCCTTATCAATACATCATGAGAATTGGATCCGGCGTGACACACCCACGTTAATGGACAGGCTGGGATCGCGTTTCGAGAAGAACAAAGGGGGGCTCGAGCGAGCGGTCGTTTCGCCGTCCGCCCTTCCCACAGGGGTGCAGGAGGAGGATTGGGCAGATCCCGAACCTTCCAGTTGCGGGGGCGGGATTCGAACCCGCGACCTCCAGGTTATGAGCCTGGCGAGCTGCCGCTGCTCCACCCCGCGACGCGCGCCTTCCCCTGGCAACGGCCTACTCTCCCAGAGGGTCGCCCCTCCAGTACCATCGGCGCTGGCGGGCTTAACTTCCGGGTTCGGGATGGGACCGGGTGTTTCCCCGCCGCTCGAGTCACCAGGGGAATGGGAACGTCTCTGCACCTTAACAACTGAGTCGTGGCAGGAAGGCCGAGCATCCGGCGCGAGGACACCAAGGGAGAACCCCTGATGGACCACCTGAGGGTGGGTCGAGAGGCATTCCGGTCCATTCCGGGACGTTGCCCCCCGGCCAGCACTCCCTAGAAAGGAGGTGATCCAGCCGCAGCTTCCGCTACGGCTACCTTGTTACGACTTCGTCCCAGTCGCCGACCCCGCCTTCGACAGCTCCCTCCCCCGTTTGGGGGTTGGGCCACCGGCTTCAGGCGTTGCCGACTCCCATGACGTGACGGGCGGTGTGTGCAAGGCCCGGGAACGTATTCACCGCCGTATGGCTGACCGGCGGTTACTAGCAACTCCGCGTTCATGCAGGCGGGTTGCAGCCTACAATCCCAACTGAGCCCGGCTTTGATGGGATTGGCTCCCCCTCGCGGGTTGGCGACCCATTGTACCGGGCATTGTAGCGTGTGTGTAGCCCCGGGCATCAAGGCCATGCTGACTTGACGTCATCCCCACCTTCCTCCGGCTTGTCGCCGGCAGTCCCCCTAAACACGTGTAACTAGGGGCAGGGGTTGCGCTCGTTGCGGGACTTAACCCGACACCTCACGGCACGAGCTGACGACAGCCATGCAGCACCTGTGCCGGCTCCCCTTGCGGGGTCCCTTCCCTTTCGGGTCGGTACCACCGGCATGTCAAGCCCGGGTAAGGTTCTTCGTTTTGCATCGAATTAAACCACACGCTCCGCTGCTTGTGCGGGCCCCCGCCAATTCCTTTGAGTTTCAGCCTTGCGGCCGTACTACCCAGGCGGCGCACTTAACGCGTTGGCTTTGGCACGGAGAGCGTGGTCAGCCCCCCATACCTAGTGCGCATCGTTTAGGGCGTGGACTACCCGGGTATCTAATCCGGTTCGCTCCCCACGCTTTCGCGCCTCAGCGTCAGGGACGGGCCAGGTGGCCGGCTTCCCCACTGGTGTTCCTCCCGATATCTACGCATTTCACCGCTACACCGGGAATTCCACCACCCTCTCCCGCCCTCAAGGGCTCCAGTATCGAGCGGCCTCCCCGAGTTGAGCCCGGGGCTTTCACGCCCGACTTAGAGCCCCGCCTACGCGCACTTTACGCCCAGTAAATCCGGGTAACGCTTGGCCCCTACGTATTACCGCGGCTGCTGGCACGTAGTTGGCCGGGCCTTATTCGCCGGGTACCGTCCTTGCTCGTCCCCGAAAAAAGCGGTTTACACCCCGAAGGGCTTCCTCCCGCACGCGGCGTCGCTGGGTCAGGCTTTCGCCCATTGCCCAAGATTCCCCACTGCTGCCTCCCGTAGGAGTCGGGCCCGTGTCTCAGTGCCCGTGTGGCCGGTCACCCTCTCAGGCCGGCTACCCGTCATCGGCTTGGTGGGCCATTACCCCACCAACTACCTGATGGGCCGCGGGCCCCTCCCAGCGCGACCCGGTTCGTCTCCTCCCCAGGCCTTTCCTCGACGGGCCGTCCCCGCCGAGCGTATGCGGTATTAGCCCCCCTTTCGGAGGGTTATCCCCCACGCCGGGGCAGGTCACCCACGTGTTACTCACCCGTTTGCCGCTCGGAGGGCTCAGCTTGCGCCTACCCCCTCCCCGCTCGACTTGCATGTGTTAGGCACGCCGCCAGCGTTCACCCTGAGCCAGGATCAAACTCTCCGTCGGCTCACACATCCCCAGGAGGTTGACCTCCTGGAGTGTAAGATCGGACCGCAAGACCTCCACCGGACGTCTCCGGACGCTTCCTACCACGATTCAGTTGTTAAGGTGCTGCCTACCGCTACCGCCTAAGCAACCCCGGATAGCTCGAGGATCTCGGCCGCGCTTTATTTTATAGCACAGGCCTGGGCGTTTGTCAAGGCCCACTCCGCGCCCCGCGCCCTGCCAGAGATTCACCCCAAGCGAGGGGGATGTTCCTCCCTTCCTTGCTTAGCATAATCGATGGCGTCCACGCGGTCAAAAATCTCTCCCACGAACGAACCGCGCAACCCGCGCGGCTTTCTTCCGTCTGGCGACCGAACGCCGGAAAACCGCTCCGCTTCACCCGATCCTCGGGAGAGAGCAACCAGCCGATGGGCCGCGCACCGCCTGGGCCTGCAGCGTGATTTGACAAATCCGGCTGCAGATGCTACAATTTCGGGCAAGTCACGGAAGACCTCTCGGCTGCACCGTCTTTCAGCAGAGGGCGACAAATGCGATGAAGGGGAAGAGTAGGGATCCGGCACCGCCCAGAGAGTCGGGGTTCAGGTGGGAGCCCGATGCGGATCCGGATCCTGAATGGGCCCCGGAGCTGCCGCCCGAACCGAAGGGCGCCTTCGCAGTAGGCGCGGCCGGAGACGCCACCGTTATCGGCTGAGGGCCTCGCCCAGCGACCGACGCGCGGGCGGTGCCTGCGAGAAAGAGCGGGGCTGGCTTCTCCTCCCGAGAGGCCATGCCCAAGAAGGGTGGCACCACGGGTTCACACAGGGTCCGTCCCTTCAGGGGACGGGCCCTGTTGTTTTTCTGACCAGAGGCGGATCGGGCTCTGTACTCCTCAGGACGTAAGGAG
>JAGHYO010000082.1 GCA_017743605.1 Thermoflexus sp.
CAGAAAAATCAATCCTGTAGGAGCGGCTTTCGCCGCGACCTTTGTATCCTTGAAGACAGAGGTTCGGTGCGAAAGCCCCTCCTAACAGAGGGATCGATAAATCGGTAGGAGCGGCTTCAGCCGCGACTTTGCTCTTTCGAAGACAGAGGTTCGGGGCGGAAGCCCCTCCTACAGAAAAATCAATTCCTGTAGGAGCGGCTTTCACCGCGACCTTGCGGGATCGAAGAAGATGGGTATTGCAGATGGAAGAGCCTCCCCGCGGAGATGATGGGCGCCGCCATTAGGACAAGGGTTCGGCGCAAAAGCCCCCCACGTAAGCCGAAATTCATTTCGGCCTCCTTGCGGTAGGAGCGGCTTTCGCCGCGACCCCGCGTCATCGAATGAGGAGGTTCGGGGCTGAAGCCCCTCCTACAGAAAAATCAATCCTGTAGGAGCGGCTTCAGCCGCGACCTTGTTTCATCGAAGACAGAGGTCCGGGGCTAAAGCCCCTCCTATACAAACCTTTTCCGCTATCCTGCGTTGGAATCCGCCGAATCCATGGAGGGCATGGAAGGTCGGTGGAAGACGATGTGGGAGCCAGGGGCCATTTCCTTGTGGCGAGTCAAGGGACGGAACAGGGAGACCAGAATCCCCTGCTCTCGGTCCGGCGGGCCGGTGGCCAGGGGCCATCCCAGCGGATCGAAGGCGGCGGCCGGGGCGCTGGCCTCCCCCCACAGCGGGGACGCCCGCACCAGGAAAACCCGGTTCTCATCCGCTTGCGTCCGGGCGAGGAGATCATCAGTTGCGTGGCGAGCTGAGGGGAACCAAAGCAGGAGCTCGGCGCCCTGTGCCATTAGGCCGCGGGCGATCTCCGGCGCCCAGATCTCCTCCGACCCCAGCACCCCGAGGCGACTCCATGGCGTCTCCAGCGCCTGTGGCGGATCCCCCACGCGGTGGCGAGCGATCTCCTGCCCGCGGTCGATGAGGCAGATCCCCACGCGCCCTTCATCCACCAGGGGAGCGATCAGGCCACAGGCCAGCCGATCGCTGAGGGCCTGGAGGGCGTCCAGGATCACTGCCCGCTGATAGGCTGGAGCATGCTCCCATCCCTCCGGGATGCCGGGCAGGATCACGAGGGAGGCCCCCTGGCGGGTCAGGCGTCCGCCTAGCTCCTCCGCCCGCTGCAACCACGCCTTCGGATCCTCATAGGGCCTCAGCTGGAGGACGCCCACCCGAAGATACATCCGATCCGCCGGGATCGGCTCCCGGAGCTGCTGGGCCACCGGGAGCGCCTCCCCCGGTGCAGCCCACCACGGGATCTGTGCGGGGGCACGCGCGCGGGGACCAGGTGCCGCTGCCAGATCCACCTCCGCCAGCACGATCTCCTCGCGATCCGGGCTCCCCAGTGCGCGATAGGTGCCGTCCGGCCCCACCAGGCCACTCCGTCCGCAATAGAGGATGCTCTCGGCCTCCACTCCCACCTTGTTCGCCCAGGCGATCCAGAGGCCGTTCTCCAGGGCCCGGGCGGGCAGGAGATAAGTCACCTGGGGATTGGTCCGTGCCTCCAGGGCCCCTGCAGAGGTCACCAGGGCGGTGGCGTCCAGGATCGAGCGAGCGCCTTTCATGGCCAAGGCGCGGGGGATCTCCGGCATGCGGGCGTCCGCGCAGACCATTAAGCCCACCCGTCCAAAGGGTAGGTCGAACACTGGCAGGTCAGAGCCGGGGTCAAACCATTCCCGATCGAAATGCCAGAGGAAACGCTTGTCGTAGAAACCGAGGACCTGGCCCTGGGGATCCAGGAGGGCCAGGGAGTTACGCAGCCGCCCGGAAGGATGGGGGCGGACGAGGCCCACCGCCACATAGGCCCGGTGTTGGAGGGCCTTCTCCCCGAACAGATGGAGGACCTTCTCCAGCGGACGGGGTTGGGCGCGATGATAAACCTCCGACGAATGGAGATAGTAAGCAGGGTAAGTGCACTCCGGCAGCAGGACGAGGTCCGGCCGGTGGCGTCCGGCCTCCTCCACGCCCTGCAACGCCCGCTCCAGAGCCTCTTCCGCCCGCTCCAGGCCGAGGGCCTCTAGCTGCACACAGGCGATCCCGAGTCGCGACATTTTCACCCCCTGGTATGTCTTCTATTGATTCGATTCCCCGTCAGCCCCCGGGCTCATAACGTAGCATTCAAACAACGACCTGAGCTTCCCAAATTCTCTCTGGCACCCGAACCCGAAGAGGCAAGGCGGGAATAGTTGGCTTCCGGGGACAGCGATGGATGTGCTACCATACGCTCAATAAACTGAGGCCTAAGAGGCCTATGAAGGCGAGCGCCATGAGGTGGCTGCGCAAAGGAGAGGCCATGGATTTGGGTCTTTACCGGCGTGAGGTGGCCGTCTCCCTCTCCCCTCGCGTTCGCCTCTCCGTGATCGACGTGCATCCCGAGCATCCCCGGCGCACGCTGGTTTTCATCCACGGCGTTGGGGGTCAGGCGCGACAGTGGAAGTACCAGGTGGAAGCCTTCGGGCTGCATCATCGGGTCATCGCTCCCGATCTGCGGGGCCATGGCTTTTCGGACAAGCCCCGAAGCGTCTATGATATGGAGGAGCTGCTGTCCGATCTGGAAACCCTTCTTCTCCAGCTAGAGGTAGACCCTCCGTTGGTTTTGATCGGTCATTCTTTCGGCGGAGCGATTGCCACCGAATACGCCCTCCGTCATCCGGAGCAGGTGGACCGCTTGATTCTGATCTCCACGCCGGGCGAGTTTCGGCTGCACCCGATCTACCGGTTTCTGTTCCATCTCCCTCTCCCTCTTCTGCGCGCGGCGGAACCTTTTGTCCGGCCGTGGTTTCACGCGCCTGCGCATGTGGCGCGGGCACTTTATATGCGCGCCGTCTCTCGGTGGGTGGGATGGCCTCGCTTCCGCAATCTAACCCAGCCGGCCTTAATCATCCGAGGCCATCGGGATATGGTGTTCGAGCGCCCTCGGTTCGAGGAGGTGGCCCGGGCCATCCCACAGGGGGAGGATCTCAACGTAGGCGCCTCCCGGCATACGGTGATGATCGAGCGCTATGAGGCAGTGAACCGGGCCATCGGCCGCTTCCTGGAGGATCGCCCGACCTGCTCCTGGCAGGAACCCTCCCCGGCCACGATTTCCCCATGAAGCGCCTTCTGGCGTGAGCGGCTTGGGTTGGGGTTTTACGATAGGGGGGTCCCCCCACCGTCGCCATCCCTCATATCCCCCTTCACGAGCTGTTGCGCTCCGCGGCGCGGGGCTCCCCCAACCATCATGCCATCTGTTTTAGGAACGCGCGTTACACCTGTCGGGAGGCGAATCGCCTTGCCCATGCCCTCCGCTCCCTGGGCCTGAACATAGGCGAGCAGGTCGCGATCCTCCTGCCCAACCTTCCCCAACTTATTATCGCTTTCCATGGGACCCTGAAGGCTGCAGGGGTGGCGATGCTTGCCTCTAGGGGGAACAAGAAGGACCTGAAGCACCAGATTGCCGACGCGGAAGTCCGCGTGCGGATCACGCCGACCACTCAAGCGGATCCGACGCGGAGGCTGCAGCGCGAGCTGGGCGTTCCCCATCTCCTCCCTATTGCCCCCGGGGCTACCTGTTCCCGATCCGGCGATTCGCCCGAAGGGTGTTCTTCGTCGATGAGTTCCCACAGACCTTCTTTGGGAAAGTCTTTTCGTCGGGAGCTGGCTCGGCGCCATGAGCAATGGCAACGAAAGAAAGCGGATCCTCGTGCTCCGTCGTGCGCTTTGTTTTCCTTTTAGCCAGGCTATGGAAGGCCGGTCCAGACGATCCCGCAGATCTTGAATCCTTACACCCGGACCACAAGGGTCTTCCAGTCGCCGTAGAAATCCAGGGCGCTCCAGCCTTGCTCCTTCGGCCCGTATCCAGAGTCCTTCACCCCGCCGAACGGGGCCTGGTATTCTATACCCGCCGTGGGCTGGTTCACGTGAACGATCCCCGCTTCTACACCGTTCAGGAAGGCCTCGGCCACATCCAGGCGGCGGGTGGCGATGGAAGCGGAGAGGCCATAGCGGGTGGCGTTAGCAATGGCGATGGCTTCCCGAAGATCTGAGGCCGGATGGAGGGTGACCACCGGGCCGAAGATCTCCTCCTGGGCGATGGGGGCCGACGGGGGAACTCCTTCCAGAACCGTCGGTTGATAAAAGTAGCCGGGATCTACGGGCTGGCCACCGATCAGGATCCGTCCTCCGTCTTCTAAACCCCGCTTCACCCAGCGCTGCACGTTCTCCCGGGCTGCCGCGTCGATCAGCGGGCCCACCCGCGTGGCCTCATCCAAAGGATCGCCCACTTTCAGCCGGCGGGTGGCCTCCAGGAGCGCGTCCCGGAACTCCTCGTAGATCTTTATGTGAACGATGATGCGACTGGTGGCGGTGCATTTCTGGCCTGCGTAAAAGAACGCCCCCTCGGCAGCCAGCCGGGCCGCCTCCGCCAGGTCCGCGTCCTCCCAGACCACGAAGGGGTTCTTCCCCCCCAGCTCCAGCTGGAGGCGGACCGGTCGATGGGCCAGCATCGCCTTGAGGCGGAGCCCGGCTTCCACGGAGCCTGTGAAGGAGACCGCGCGGACCTCCTCGGCCTCGGCCAGGGCCTCTCCGAACGGCGCCCCAGGCCCGATCACCAGGTTCAACACCGCTGGAGGCAAACCGGCTGCCTCAAGGGCGCGGGCAAGATGAAACGCCCCGCATGGCCCGAGGGTGGACGGCTTCAGCACCACCGTGTTGCCCAGCAAGAGGGCTGGGGCGAGCTTCCAGGCCGGGATGGCGATGGGGAAATTCCAGGGTGTGATCAGGGCGACCACGCCCAGAGGGACCCGCCGAGCCCTTAGCTCCGTCGCCGGTCGGGCCGAGGCCAGCAGGAAGCCCTGGGGCTGCCAGGCCCATGCGGCGTAATACTCGAAGATCTCGGCAGCCCGGCAGACCTCGGCCCGCGCCTCAAAGATCGGCTTCCCCACTTCCACCGAGAGGTCGCGGGCGATCGTCTCCAGATGCTCATACAGAAAGCGGGCGGCGCGCTGGAGGATCCGGGCGCGCTCGATCGGGGGAGTCTGGCGCCACCGCGGGAACGCAGCCGCCGCCGCTCGGAGCGCGGCCATGGCCTCCGGCTTCCCGGACAGGGGATATTCGGCCACCACCTCTTCTGGCCGGGAAGGGTTCTTCCGCACGTAGGTCCGCTCAGGGGGTTGCCATCGGCCGGCGATGAGATTCCCGATGGGCATGGGCTCGCCTCCGGCGAAAGGATATAGGCCCTCACTCTAGGATCTCATAGGGGCTGGGGGTGGGCCACTGGGGGAGAAGCCCCATCAGCATGATGCCTGCCACCACACACAGGCGCACCGGCTCCGTCCCTGTGTTGAACACGCGATGGGCAGTGTTCTCGCGATTGTAGATGGCATCCCCCGCCTCGAACTCGTAACGCTCTCCTTCCGATTCGATGTAACCCCTGCCCTGGAGGACGAAGTAGACCTCCTCGCAGTTGTGTCGGTGCAGAGGCGTGTGCACGCCGGGATCGATCTCCACGATCCCCATAATCAACGTCTTGGTGGGGAATCCCGTCTCCGGATAAATCACTTTCCAGTCCCGAACGCCAGGCATGCGCTCCATGGGAGCGCCGCTCAAGAACTCCGAGGGCTTGATCACCACACGACGTGATCCTCCCATTAGGCCACCTCCCGGAAAGTTAGAGGAGAAACAATTCCCTGAATACGCATAGTATTGCATCAAGCAAGCAGATGGCAAGAGGCCGAGGAGCATTGATTCGGATCGACCGTGAGGCAAGATCACCGAGTGATCTCACCACTTACTTTGCTAATGGGGCATACAACTACATAAAAGCCGACACAACAGCGATTCGGGAAGGCTCTAACCAGCCCACCCCGAGGCGATAAGAGATAGACCTGAAGCCAGGGAACAAACCTTGAGCAGACGACCAGGGAGCGCAAGATCTGTATCTGCAGCCATGCGGCCCCTCTTCCGCTGTGAGCATGAGCATCGGGCGGCAGGCCTTCCGGCGAAGCGCAAGGCAGCGTGGAAACCACCCGGATCCCGCAAACTCAAAGGCGATCCCCAAGGGGAGGCTTGACCTGTCCCTGGTGCGCTACGAAGATCTGAATGGAGGAGAGGAGGCGCGTCAGACCCTGACGGCGCGCTGGCTGGCCATCCTAACCATCGACGCCCTCAAGGCCCACGGCCCGCATCTCCCGGGGAGCACCGACAACCTGCTGGCCCAGGCCGTTGCGGAACGGGTAGCCGAACAGGTCGAAGGCGTGTTGATGCCCCTCCTCTGATCTTCTGCGCCCCGGTCTGGATCTGGACCGGCGGCCAGACCAGGGTCTTCCCGGCCAGCTCCCCCAGCGGGAGCAGCGCCTGGACCATCATGCTGACCTCGGCAAAGAGGATGAGCGGCCCGATGGCCGTCTTGAGGGTCCCCGAAATTGTCCATCCGACCCGCTCCCGGAGCAGGAGGAAGTCCGGCGGGGCAATCAGTCCCAAGGGTAGTGCTCGAATTGTGACGGATGATGCGAGTTCCAGGTTGTCGGTCACCTCAAACCATTGCGCCGCCCAATCGCGCCCATCCAGCGACCGGGAAAAAGACAAACTCTTGCAAACATAACAGGCCAATCGCTGCCGAACAGCGTTGCGCCATCCCTCGATATGCGCGAATCACTCCACCCTCTTCTCAACATACCGATGCGTGTCTGCAGGAAAAACTAAACGATACGTCGACCAGAAATCACGACAACGATACGCCCTACGATCAGGCTCGGGAAGGGCTTCCCCTCACCGACGACGTGTCGCTTCGCGCCGATCCCCGACCACCCGCGCCTCCACTGGACGAGCCCCACAACATCCGGCGGTCCGGGCCCAAACTGCCCTTTCCTTGCGACCCACCAAACGCCGCCTTTTGTCCACCTCCAGAACCTTCCCCGCTTCAGAAGGTCACCGTGTCGCTGCAATGGAAGGCAAAGAATCTGCTTTTTTTGAATCCATTGCCAAACTGTCGGGATCGAGACGCCAAGCCGGCAACGCAGCCCCCTTCCACTGGCCCTTTCTTGATCCGCTTTCAGGATCCATTCTGTTCTTCCGTGGATTGGACTTTTGGCTGAAGCACTCGGTAAGCCCCACCGTCTTGACAGTGGGATTTTGGGCGACCCTATCCGGTCCTTCCGTTCTGGGCCATGTTAGGGCTTCCACAGCAAGCCCATCGATCTGTTCGAGTCTCCGGAATCCTCTTCATCCTTCCGAGAGAGGATCACCTTATGATATGTCAGTCCTAATTTTAAAACTACCCTCCACGGCATGGTTCCCCTGCATGAAGTCCTCACCGGTCACGCGGCCTATCTGGAGGCGGAGGGAAGCCTCCCCGCGCTCCCGCCCCCCGCTAAGATCGCCCTCTACCGGCCGCTTTAGGAGGCGCTGAACAACGCGACCCGCTACGCCGGCGTCCCCCATTACACCGTCCGCCTGCGCGGCGAGCCCCATGGACTCTGGCTGGAGGTCCGCGATGAAAGACATGGGTTCGATCCGGGTCCCTATCTCGAGAATCCCTCCCCCGAGGCGATGCGCCACTTCGGGCTGCGGGGCATGCGGGATCGGGCGGAGCTGCCAGGCGGCCGGTTCGAGATCGAAAGCGCCCCGGGCCGTGGAACCTCCATCCGGGCGTGGCCGCCATGCTGAAAGGGAAGAGCGCGCTTCCCCGTCGGATCCGAATCGTGCTGGCCGACGATCATCCCCTCGTCCTGGAGGACCTGCGCGCTACGCTCCGGGCGGAGAGAGACATGGAAGCGGTCGCGGCGGTGACGGACGGGGCGGAGCGGATCGCCGTCGTGGAGCGCCATTGCCTGGATGGGGTGCCGGATCTCCAGACGCATGGCTTCTCCGGCTGGGATGGCCCAGAGGCGATCCGGCGGGCCATCCTTAGAACCCGAGTGCTCATCCTCGCCGCCCTCGGGGACGCTGAGTTCATCCAGATGGCCATCGAGCGCGAAGCCGATGGCGTCGTGTTGAAGACGGAGCTGCCTCGGCAGACCCTCACGGCCATCCGGCAGGTCGCCCCGGGCCATCGGGTGTTCCCCCGGGCCGCGCCGCGCTGGCTCAGCCGGCGGATCCCCGAGGGGCTGGCCGCCCTCACCCAACGCAAACGCAAGATCATAGCTCTGTTGCCGGAGGGCCCAAGCAACGCCCAGATTGCCCGACGCCTCGGCGTCGAAGTGGCCACGGTGAAATTCCACCGGCAGAGCATCTTCCATAAGCGGGGCGTGCGCAACCGGACGGAGGCCACCCGCTTCTGCTTCGCCACCTGCTCCGGCTGGCTGCCCTCCAAAGAAATCTCCGCAAGCGCCTTGGCTTTCTGACCCGCCCACAGCCCTTCACCCAGGCAGGTCCGATCCTCACCTTTCGGCGGGGAGAGGCCTCCCTTCATGCAGGCCGGGAAAGCCCTTCCGCTGGCGCGGCCGAGCTCTCCGAAGGGCCGTTGTAGGAATCAGCCTGTGCAGATACGATGGCGACGCTCACCGTCGCCTCCGCCCCAATGACCGGAGGCATCCCAGAGGGAGCCGAGATGCACGCTGCGCTGGCACGAATCGAGATCCGGGGACCCGTTGAAGCGCCCTTCGCGGAGATCCCAACCCCGGAGGCGGTGGCCTTCGTCGCCGAGCTGGCCTGAGCCCTCGAGGAGGAGCGGCAACGCTTGCTGGCCCGACGCCGGGAGCGCTACGCCCGCCTGGTGGCTGGGGAGCGCCCCGACTTCCCCCGGAGACGCAGGCGATCCGCGCAGCGGACTGGCGGGTGGCCCCGCCTCCTAAGGACCTGCGCTGCCGCTGGGTGGAGATCACCGGGCCGACGGACCGCAAGATGGTGATCAACGCCCTCAATTCCGGAGCCCGGGTCTCCACGGCGGATTTCGAGGACGCCAACGTCCCGACCTGGACGAACATGCTTTAGGGGTTGACAACTGCTGGCGATTTTATTATCATTTATTTCAGCCATGAAACTCTC
>JAGHYO010000083.1 GCA_017743605.1 Thermoflexus sp.
GAAGCAGAGGGGGGGAGGCCAGTCTCCTGGCGCTCCCCCCGCAGCATCCGATAGCTAAGCTCCACACATCCCTCACAGATGTAAACCCCGTCCGGGCCCGCAAGAAGCCGACCCGTCTGCTCAGGATCCCGCCGGCAGAAGGAGCAGCGGGGCGCTTCCTTGTGGGGGCGTTGCATCCCCGGTCACTCCTTATGTCCGTCAGGAGTGGCAGCCGCTTGGGCGGAAGGCGAGGACGGCTCCTTGTGCGGTGGCGGCTTCAGCACCTCGTCGATGATCCCGTATTTGACCGCCTCCTCCGCCGACATGTAGTAATCCCGATCGAAATCGTCGGCGATGCGCTCCACTGGCTGGCCGGTGTGACGGGCCAGTAACTCGAAGATCAGGTTCTGCATCCGCATCAGCTCTTTATACTGGATCTCCACGTCGGGAGCGTAGCCGTGAGCCCCGCCACCGGCCGGGTGCATGTGGATCGTGGCATGGGGGAGCGCGAAGCGACGGCCCTTGGTGCCGGTCGCGAGCAACACTGTGGCCATGCTGGCCGTCCACCCCACCGCGATGGTGGAGATGGGGGCGCGAACCTGCTGCATGGTGTCATAAATGGCCAGGCCCGGATAGATCAGCCCGCCCGGCGAGTTGATGTAAAGCCGGATTTCCTCCTCCGGATCCTCCCGATCTAAATAGAGCAGCTGGGCTACCACCAGGTTCGCCACCTGATCGGTGATGGGGGTCCCCAGGAAGATGATCCGCTCTTTCAGCAGCAGCGAATAGATGTCGTAAACCCGCTCGCCGCGCCCTGTGTTCTCGATCACCATCGGAATCAGCAGCTCCGGCAACCCTTCCCGAGCCATCGCCTGCCTCCTTACAAAAGATCACGTGGAGTCTGAAGGTCCCATGGAGGAGGGAACCGCCTCCCCCGCCTCCGGTTCAGGAGCCGAATTGGCCTCCGCCATCGCGAGGGGCGCCGCCTCCCCATGCGCGATGACTACCAGGCGTTCCAGCGCCCGGTTCAACAGAAGCCGCGACCGAAGTCTGGCCATCACCGTCGGCTTCAGGCGTTGCCAGGCCTCCTCCGAGGCCTGGACCTGCCGGAGAACGGTCCTGGCCTCCTCCTCCAGCTCCTCCTCGGGGACAGAGAGCCCCTCCTCCTGCGCCAGCTGATACAGGACCAAGCCTTGGCGGATCCGCCGCTCCGCCTGAGGCCGCAGCTCCTCCCGCAACGCCTCCGGCGTCTGATTGCGCTCCTTCAGATAAGACTCTAAATCCTGGCCGCGTCGACGCAACGTGTTCTTCAGATCCTCGATGAGATTATCGATCTCCTCTTCCAGCATCTGCGGCGGGAACTCCACCTCCGCCTGTTCAACCAGAGCCTTCAAGGCCCGCTGCGCGTATTCGGCGTCATATTGACGGCGGAGATGAGCCGCCAGATCCTCCCGGATCTTCGACTTCAGATCCTCCAAGGTCTCGAAATCCCCCACCGTCTGGGCTAGGGCGTCATCCAGGTCCGGAAGGAAATAGCGCGCGAGGCCGGTGAGCGTCGCCTCGACCTGCAACGTCCGCGATGGATCCCCGGGCCGGGGCAGATCGAAGGTCCGCGCCTCGTTGAGGGTCATCCCAACGATTCGCTCCTCCAGCCCAGGCAGCGGCGCAGCCTCCTGGCCTAACACAAAGGAGAATTCATCTTCCAGAAAGGTTTCCCCCTCCGCATCCCTCGACCGCAGGGCAACTGTGACCATCATCCCGGGCTCTGCGGTCCCCTCCGAAACAGGCTCGATGATGGCGTTGTCCCGCCGCAGCCGCTCTAGGACCTCCTGCACCGCCTCCTCCGTGGGTTGCGGCGGCTCATAGGGCACCCGCAGGGACCGGTAGTCGCCGAGCCGGACCTCGGGCTTCAAGGGCACGATCACCCGGAAGGTGAGGGGCTCCGGCTGGATCCGTTCCAGACGGCCCGGGCCGTAGGGATCCAGTCCCAGTTGATCCAGGGCCTCCCGGTAGACCTCTTGGCTGAGGAGCTCCACGGCCTCCTCGAAGATTGCCTCCCGGCCGAAGGTTCGGAGCACCACCTCATACGGCGCCCGGCCGCGGCGGAAGCCCGGGATCTCGTAGCGCTCCGCGAAGCGCTGGGCGATCCGGCGCATCGCCTGCTCCACCCGTTCCGGCTTGACCTCGATGGTCAGGGCCACCTGGCGTGACGGGAGGCTCTCGCTCGTGATCCGCACTCGTAGGCTCCTCCCTTTTCGGAGTCCCGACGGATCCCCACCGGGAGCGCCTTCCGATCCCCTCCACGCGCGGCACCCGGCCTGCGTCCCAGGGGATAAGGGGGAGGATCCGGCCGGTCACGTGGAATTATATCGAGCCCATGATAGGGCTGCAACAAACGGCGCGTATAAAATTCTCATGGAGGGTTCATCGGATGGACGCTCTCAGAGATGGAGGAGGGAGCGATCATGCCAGAGGCCGAGGCGCCGGTGATGGTGATCACCGAGGGACGGCTGGCCGGGCGTCGCTGGCCGATCGACCAGGAGCTCCTCATCATCGGCCGCGGCGAGCGCTGTGATCTGGTCCTTCCCGAGCGTCAGATCTCCCGTCAGCACGCCCGGCTCCGGCGGGAGGCCGACGGTTATTACATCGAGGACCTCGGCAGCAAAAACGGTACGTTTATCAACGGCCAGGCGCTCCCCCCGTTCGTCCCCCACCGGCTGAAGGATGGGGATGAGATCGCGCTGGCCCTGTGCGTGCGCATGCGTTTCATCAGCGCCGAGGCCACGCTCCCCCTAGAGCCCCCTCCCATCGCCTGGCTTTCCCAAGGCCTGGTCATCGATCGGGCCGCCCGCCGGGTATGGGTGAAAGGCCGGGAGGTGGACCCCCCTCTCTCCCCAGCTCAGTTCCGCGCCCTGGAGCGCCTGGCCCTGGTGCACGGCGCGGTGGTCTCCCGGGAGGAGCTGGTGGCCTATGTTTGGCCGGAGGAGGACCCGCGGGGGGTGACGGAACAGGCCTTGGACGCCCTGATCCGTCGGCTGCGGGAGCGGCTGGCCCACGTCGACCCGGGGCAGGATTATATCCTGACGGTGCGCGGGCACGGCTTCCGCTTGGCCGACGTGCCCCTGCAACTCAAGGGCCAGCCGGAAGGACGATGAGCACCCGCCGGATCTCTCGACGCACCCTTGGGACGGCTGCAGAGACGTTCGTGGCCGCCCATCTGGAGGCTCAAGGATACCACATCCGGGCCCGGAACTGGCGCTGTCCATTCGGGGAGATCGACCTGATCGCCGAGGGAGACGGCTGGCTGCTCTTCATCGAGGTCCGCGCGCGGCGCAACGACCGCTTCGGGCGGCCCGAGGAGAGCCTGAGCCCGCGCAAGCGCCAGCGCCTGCAGCAGGCCGCCCTGGCCTATCTGGGCCAACTGGAAGGCCCGGAGCCCAGCTGGCGGGTGGACCTGGCCGCTGTGTCCCTGGACTCTCGGGGTCGACCGGTGGAGGTCTCCTTCGTCGAGAATGTCCTGGAGTAGAGACGGCCGGCGGGGCTGTCCAGCTGGCTCTTGTCTTCCGATGTTCGAGAAAGAGTGGGGCAACGGCTCGCAGTTGCCCTATATCTTCCCGCGCAGAGGAAGTCGGATGATCGGGGTGTAGATGGCCCCATGGGGGTGGAGATCGCTTCGCATCAAAGTGATCTCTTCCACCCGCACTTCCCCTAATCGCCCCACAGGAGTGCGCTCAATCATCTCAGCGATCTGCCGATGATGGGCAGGCATGGCGTCCCGGCTCACCCGAGCCAGCGTGAGATGGGGCTGATATGGCCGATCCTCCATGGGATAACCCAGCTGCTGCATGCTGGTCTCCACCAGGCGCTGAAAGCTTGCCAGCGCCCGGGCGGGATCTGATACCCCTACCCAGATCACTCGGGGATGACGGGGATCCGGGAAGCATCCAAGCCCTTCCACGACGAACATGAAGGGCCCGCGCTCCAGGGTCAGCCCCCGCAGCGCAGCGATGACCTCATCGATCTGAGGGGCAGGTACCATCCCCAGGAATTTTAGGGTGAGATGGATGCTCTCCGGACGGACCCAGCGGATCGGAAAGTCTTGGAGCCCCTGGCGCAGGCGACGCTGCACCTCCGCCAGCTGCTGCTGAAGCGCGTCCGGCAGCTCTACGGCGATAAAGGAACGCACCGCCACCATCATAAGCCCTCCGGAAACCCGAGCGGGATGGGAGTCCCCTTCCCCGGGCGCTGACACCCAGCCGGAAAACGCGATGGTGGTGCGGCGCTCTCTGCGCACCACCATCGCCTTGTACTCAAATTATAGAAGAAGATCGGGGAGCGCAGATGTCCTCGGCGTACCTCTGGCTCTCAAACAAGCCTTATCACCCCAGCTCGATCTCCACCCGACGCAACGCCAGAGATTGGGCAGCGGGAACCGGAAGAAGCCCCGCGGAAAGACCGGTGGCAGGATCCAGGGTCAGGAACTGGTTGTCGATCCAGGCCACGAACCCCAGGGGACCTGCGGGGGCGATAAGCGCGCGATGGACCTCTTCCTCATCCACTTCGAAAACCACCTGATGGCGTTCCCAGCGCAGGACATAGCGATGCCATGCCGTGAGATCGATCCCGAGGGGATGCTGGGAGACCGCCATCCAACGCGCGCCCAGGGAGAGGGCGATGTGGGCGAGGGGTGGAGCTTTCAGAAGCCGTGACAGGCCCCGCTGGAACCACCCGGGCACCCGAAGGCGCGGGCTGGCTGGGCTGCGCCACACCATCGCCAGCCAGCCCCGCCCTGGGCCCTCCGGGGACAGCACGATCCGGGAGGGGAGCGAGGCGAAGAAGAACCAGACCGCGGACGGAGGACCGATGAGAGCGCCCGGCATCGCCGCCCCGTTCCAGAACCCGAACCCGGCGGTCCCCACCATAGAGTTCGCCGGATGGGAGAAGCGTGCCTCAACGGTCAGACAGACCGGCGGGCGCCAGACGAAGCGGGTGCCCCCATAATCATCGATCTGAGCATCCGCGTAGCGGTCCCCAGCGTTGGGGAGCAGAGTCAACCACAGGGCCTCCGCGTCTGCAGTGATCTGGGCGGCTCCCATCGTCATCCGCACCCACGGCCGATCCACCGGCTTCAGAGACACTCCATGGCCCATCCTCAAAAGTTTCTTCATCCGCTCAGTGGATCGCTTGGACATCTATGAAGACGCGGGGCGATCGGCAAGGGCAGCAATCCCGGGGAGGGTGCGGCCCTCTAAGAATTCTAAGCTGGCCCCTCCGCCAGTAGAGATGTGGGTGATGCGGTCCGCAACGCCGGCGGCGCGCACGGCGGCCACCGAATCCCCGCCCCCCACAATGCTGATCGCCCCGCTTTCTGCCACTGCCTGAGCGATGGCAAAGGTGCCCTCCGCGAAGCGCGAGAACTCGAAGACCCCCATGGGCCCGTTCCACACGATAAAGGCCGCTCGTCGGATCTCCTCCGTGTAGCGGGCTACAGTCTGCGGCCCGATGTCCAGGATCCGCCATCCGTCCGGCACCTGGTCCACCGGCACCACCTGGGCCTGGGCATCCGGGGCGAAGGCGTCGGCGATGCACACATCCACCGGCAGCATCAGGCGCTCCCCGCCTTCCCGCAGGAGGCGCTGGGCGATCTCCAGGGCCTCGTCCTCCACCAGCGAATCGCCTACCCCGTAGCCCGTGGCCTTCAAGAAGGTGTTGGCCATCCCGCCGCCGATGAGCACCCGATCGGCTCGGGCCAGCAGGCTCTCGACGACCCCGATCTTATCGGAGATCTTGGCCCCGCCGAGGACGGCGATGAAGGGCCGGCCCGGGTTCGTGAGAGCCTGGCTCAGGTAACGGATCTCCTTTTCCATTAGGAAGCCGGCGACGGTCGGGATGAAACGGGCGATGGCTTCAACTGAGGCGTGGGCGCGATGGGCTGCGCCGAAGGCATCGTTCACGCACAGGTCCCCCAAGCGGGCCAGCTGGCGGGCAAACTCGGGGTCGTTCTTCTCCTCCTCCGGATGGAACCGAAGGTTCTCCAGCAGCAGCACCTGGCCAGGCTGCAGGGCCGCGGCGATCGCCTCCACCTCTGGGCCCACGCAGTCAGGGGCCATCTGGACGGGGGAGCCCAGCAGCTCGCTCAGGCGCTCGGCCACCGGGCGCAGGCTGAAGGCCGGGTCCGGCTTCTTCGGGCGGCCCAGGTGGGACATCACGACAAGGGCCGCGCCCTGGTCGAGGAGATATTGCAGCGTGGGCAGGGTCTCCCGGATCCGCGTATCATCGGTCACCTTCCCTTCGGCGACGGGCACGTTAAAATCCACGCGGACCAAGACCCGGTGCCCGCGGACGTCGACGTCTCGCACCATCATCTTGTTCATCGTGGATCCTCCCCACCAGACTTAGGGTTCAGGGCCCGGGAAGATCATCATCCACCTGTGCACCGCGTTTCCTCATTTTACCCAGACCGCTCAAGGCGCAGGCTGTCTTTCTCCATAGGACCGCCGCCGAGATCCCCCGGAAAACCCTCATCCCACCTTACCAAAAGAGAGGGACACAGACCAGTGACGAGCGGAGGCCCGATATGTGAGTTTTATCACAAATAGAGGCCTGGAGGGCTTGGAGCTCCGGAGGAAGAGTTGCTCCCCTCTCCGGATGGGACTAAGATTGAAGTGCAGAAGTCCCGCTTTTCTGCGCGGGGACCTTGGGGAGAGGCTTCTTGGGGGATCTGGCACGGAGAACCTTAACCGAATCGGGAGGAGGCCGTTATGACCGCAACGGTAGCCCCCCAGGAAGTGAAGTATGCTGGGAAGCCGGGCGAGGTTTCCTTCGCCAAGGGCCTGGAAGGCGTGATCGCCGCGGAGTCAGCGAAAAGCTACGTGGACGGGACCGCCGGCCGCCTGATCTATCACGGGATCCCCATCGAGGTCCTCGCCGAGAAATCTACCTTTGAAGAGACCGCCTTCCTCCTCCTCTACGACAAGCTCCCCACCGAGGACGAGCTGGACGTCTACCGGATGCGCCTCCGCCAGTATCGGGAGCTCCCGGACGAGGTCTATGACTTCATCTCCCGGGCTGGGCGCCGCTACAATGTTCATCCGATGTCGGTGCTGCGCACGGCCATCTCCATGCTGGCGGCCTTCGACGACTCCGCAGAAGAGGACACGATGATCGCCCACGAGCGGGAGGCCATCAAGCTGACCTCTCGCATTGCCACGGTGGTGGCCGCCATCGGGCGCGCCCGCAAGGGCCTCCCTCCGGTTCGCCCCCGCTCCGACCTGAGCCACGCTGCCAACTTCCTCTACATGCTCTTGGGGGAGGAGCCGGACCCCTTCTACGCCCGGGTGATGGACGTCATCCTCATCCTCCATGCGGATCACGAATGCAACGCCTCTACCTTCACCGTGCGGGCCATCACCTCCACCCTGAGCGACACGTATTCAGCCGTGGTGGGAGGCATCGCCGCCCTCAAGGGTCCTCTCCATGGGGGTGCGAATGAAGAAGTGATGCACATGCTCGATGAGATCCGGCAGGTGGAGAGCGCGGAGGCGTGGGTGCTCCGGGCCCTGGCCCGTAAGAAGAAGATCCCCGGCTTCGGCCACCGCGTCTATAAGACCTATGACCCCCGGGCGCACATCCTCAAGGGGTACGCCCTAGAGGTCACCCGGAGGGCGGGCACGGAGAAGTGGCTGCGGATGGCCGAGGTGATCGAACGGGTCATGATCGAGCGGCTGGGCCAGAAGGGCATCCAGCCCAACGTGGACTTCTACTCGGGCATCGTGATGGCCTCCATGGGCATCGAGGCCCCCCTGTTCACCCCGATCTTCGCTGTGGGGCGCATCGCCGGCTGGGTGGCCCACTCCCTGGAGCAGCGCAGGGACAACCGTATCTACCGGCCCCGCTTCTTCTACGTCGGCCCCGAGCATATGGAATACATCCCTATCGAAGCCCGCGGCTGAAGGCCCCTCGAAAATCCGCGGGCGCGGCCCGGAACCGGAACCGCGCCCGCGGACGGGCCGGAGCGCCATCGGCGAGCCCTTCCCGCTCACGGGCACATCTTGTTCTCTACACAAGCCTTCTGGAGGGCCTCCATGGCCACCTTGGCATCCCGGTTGGTCACGAAGTTGAAGATGATGTCGTTGAAGGCCGTGGCGAAGCCCTCCGGAGCGGCCGAGCCGTGGACCTCGCTCGGGATCAGCTCGTCCCGGGCGAAGTCATCCATCGAGGACTGCAGGTAAACATCGAACTTGCTTCGATCGCAGTCCAGGCGGGCACAGATAGAGCCCTTCTTGGGGTTGAAGGCCTCCTGGCCTTCCTTTGAGCCGCAGAGCTTCAACCAGGCGAGGGCTTGCTCCCGATGGGGGGCCTTCTTAGGCAGGCCGAAGGTGTCGGTCACCACCATGAAGAGCCCCTTGTTGTTCGGCGCCGGGACCCATCCGTAATCCACGCCTGGCTTGGCCCCCTTCGCGACGAAATACCCGTGGGACCAATCCCCCATCACGGTCATGGCTGCCTTGCCGTCCAGGACCAGCTGGGTGGCCGAGTCCCAGGTGAGAGCGGCGTGGTCCTCGTTCACGTAGTCGAGCATCCGCCCGAAGATCTCAAAGGCCTTCTCCACCTCCGGCCCGGTCCAGGACGTCTGACCGGTCCACAGCCCCCGATATTTCTCCGCGCCCAGCACGCCAGCAAGAACCGTCTCAAACAGGTGGGCAGCTTCCCACTTCAGTTTGTCTCCCAGGGCCAGCGGGGTCACCCCCCTGGCCTTGAGGGCCTCGGCCACCTGGAAGAACTCATCGAAGGTGGTGGGGGGCTG
>JAGHYO010000084.1 GCA_017743605.1 Thermoflexus sp.
GGCGTCGACGCATCCCCTTCATCCTCCGCTGGACATCCCGGCCACAAAGCCGCCTTCGGTCATCTTCCGCACGTCCAGGACCTCATCGAGCTTCTCCGGCGGCATCAGGCCCATCTCCAGGACTACCTCCCGGATGGTGCGGTTCTCGGCCATCGCCTTCTTGACCACCTCCGCCGCCCGGTCGTAGCCGATGTAGGGCGTGAGGGCAGTGGCCAGGATGGCGTTCTTGTGCACCAGGGTCTCCACATGCTCCCGGTTGGGCACGATGCCGCAGATGCATTTATCGGCTAAGACGGTGGCGGCGCTCGCCAGGATGTGGATGGACTGGAGCAAGTTGTGGGCGATCACGGGGAGGGCCACGTTGAGCTCGAAGTTCCCAGAGGCCCCAGCCATGTTGATGACCACGTCGTTGCCCATCACCTGCATGCAGACCATCATCACCGCCTCGGGAATCACCGGGTTGATCTTCCCGGGCATGATCGAGGAGCCTGGCTGCAGGGCGGGGAGGCGGATCTCCGCCAGGCCTGCCTGCGGGCCCGAGCCCATCCAGCGCAGGTCATTGGCGATCTTGTAGAGGGAGACTGCTACTGTCTTGAGCTGACCGCTAAGTTCCACCGCCGCATCCTGGGCGGCCTGGGCCTCGAAGTGATTCTCTGCCTCGCGGAAGGGCAGCCCGGTCTCCTCCTGCAGCGCTGCTGCGATGCGCTGGCCGAACTCCGGATGGGTGTTGATGCCGGTCCCCACCGCCGTCCCACCCAGGGCCAGCTCCGCCAGGCGCGGCAGGGCCGCCTCAATGCGCCGGATGCCGTGCTCGATCTGGCTGGCGTAGCCCGAGAACTCCTGCCCCAGGCGGATCGGCATTGCGTCCATCAGGTGCGTGCGGCCGGTCTTGATGATGTCATCGAACTCCTGAGCCTTGTCCGACAGCGCCTCGTGGAGCTGCCGCAAGGCCGGGAGCAGCCGCTCGTGGACCGCCAGGTAGGCCGAGATGTGGATGGCGGCCGGGATGACGTCATTGGACGACTGGCCCAAGTTCACGTGGTCGTTGGGATGCACCTCCCTGGAGCCGATCGCCCCACCCAGGATCTGGACGGCCCGGTTGGCGATGACCTCGTTGGCGTTCATGTTGGTCGAGGTCCCCGAGCCAGTCTGGAAGATGTCCAACGGGAAATGGTCATCCAGCTTCCCCTCGATGACCTCCCGGGCGGCCTGCATGATCGCATTCGCCCGGCGCTCATCCAGCAGGCCCAGATCCCGGTTGACCCGCGCGGCGCAGTATTTGATCAACCCTATGGCGCGGATGAAATCCCGGTGGAACCGGATCCCGCTGATAGGGAAGTTCTCGATGGCCCGCTGGGTCTGAGCGCCCCACAGAGCGTGGGCGGGTACCCGTACCTCGCCCAGCGAATCCCGCTCGATCCGGAACGCCTCCATGGCGACCTCCTGCGGATGGACGTCGCCGCCCACGTGCTCCTCACCGCCAGAGTCGGAACACCAGGTTCAGCACCAGCGTGAGCAGCAGGCTCAACAGGATCGAGGTGGCCAGCGGGAAGAAGAACACAAAGCTCCCTCTCTGGATCAGGATGTCCCCGGGCAGCCGGCCCAGCCCGGGGACCCGACCGATGAGAAGGAACAGGAAGCCGAAGGCCAGGAAGAAAAGGCCGATCAGGATGAACCAGCGTCCGAACTCCTGGAACGGCATCTGGATCCCCCTTGGCACGCTGAGCTTACCAGCCCTCCACGTATTTCCGCCACTCCGCATGCTCCTGCAGATAGGCTCCGAAGAGATAGCGGATGGTGGGGACGGGCTCAAAGGGCTGGCGGAGCAGGGCCATGCGGGCTTCGGATGGCGTGCGGTTCCCTTTGCGGCGGTTGCACCCCGGGCAGGCTGTCACCAAGTTCTCCCAGGTATGCCCCCCGCCTCGATGCCGTGGGATCACGTGATCCACAGTGAGATGCGGGGAGGACCGCCCGCAATACTGGCAAGTGTGCTGATCCCGGCGGAGGATCTCCCGCTTGGTCAGACGCAGCCGGCGAGGCGGTCGACGCACCACATAGCGCAATCGGATCACCGAAGGGCAGGGGAGGACTCGGGAGGGTGTGCGCACCTCGCCCCGCCCGTTCTCCAGGATCTCCGCCTTTCCGCTGAGCACTAAGGCGATCGCCCGGCGGAGGGAGCAAACGTTCAGCGGCTCGAAGTTGGCGTTCAGCACCAACACCGGCTCTCGAAGCAGCAGTAGGAATGGGGACCTCCTTGAGGCCTCCATGGCCCTAACCTTCCCGGAAAACAAGTCGTCAGGGCTTATCCAAAAAGCTCCGCCGCCCACATCCTCTTCAGGAGGGGTTGCAGATGGTCTCTTCACGCCCATTATAAACACGAGCTTGAGCTTCTGCCAGCTGGCGGCGGAGACCGATACCCAACGCGCGAGCGCTGTCGAAGGCCGATTTCGATCAGCGTCGAACGAATTCAGCCTTGAAAGGCCCTCGGCCAACAGTTGGCCTGCGCTAATGGAAAGACCTCCTCGGCGTCGGCGGAGCCGAATGATCGGCGCGCAGCGCCCCTGAGGGCCGATCGCACGATCGCAATCGGCCTGCGGGGCCCCAGCCATTCGGATAGGCGTGGGTGGCGATCATTGACGACGGGTTTTTGAGGTCGGGCGGTTCGGCGACGCGGTTCCAGGCAACGGCGGGGCGCCGGGACGGCCGTGGCAGTGCTTGTATTTCTTGCCGCTCCCGCACGGGCATGGGTCGTTGCGCCCGATGGGGCGGGAGGCTGGCTCCGCCTGCACGCGGGCTCGGGCCCCTGGGGCGCCTCGGCGTTCCCGGGCCAGGGCCTGGCCCGCAGGCACGATCAGGAAGAGCCGGCGCACCGTCTCCGCGCGGATATTGTTCAAGAGATCCTGGAACATCTCGAAGGCCCGGCGCTTGTATTCGACCAAGGGGTCCCGCTGGCCGAAGGCTTCCAGGCCGATGCCCTGCCGCAGGTTCTCGATGGCCGTGAGATACTCCACCCAGAGCTGGCCGATCAGGCTGAGGAGCAGATGGCGGGCCGCCACCGAAAAGGCCCGGCGTCCGAAGAAGCGGAGGGCTTCCTCCTGAAGCGCGGGGTCCCACTGATGGAAGGGAACCTCCGCCACCGTCTCCCAGCGTCCCTCCCCCAGCCAAGCCTGAAGGCTGAGGCGGGCTGCCTCTTCCAGATCCATCGGCCGCTGATCTGCCACCGCAGCCCATGTCGTCCGGCCCAGCTCCTCCTCCCGGGCTTCCAGGACCCCATGCAGGTGCTCCAGGATGCGGGGGCCTCGCTCCCCCTCCGGGATCTCCTCGAAGAGCCTCCCGGACAGATAGGACAGCGGGAAGACCACCTGAGCGTAGGTGACCCGCTGATGGGTCCGCGCGTCGAAGGAGGTCTGACGGGTGAACTGGGCCTCCCACAGGGCCTGGGCCAGGGTGGCTGCATCACGCTGCCCGTTCAGGCGCTCCGTTAGGAGCCCCCTTGCCTCCCGCAGATGAGCCTCCAGACGGGCCTGGGCTTCGGCCTGCACGTCTTCCCGGATGATCTCCGCCAGCTCCTCCCAGGAGGACTCCAGAAGGTCGGCTTCGTTCAGGGTGAACCCGATCCCAACGCGGCGGGCAGCGGCGGCCATGGCCTGCATGCGCAGGGTCCGATGGCCGGCCTCGCGCACCGCTTCGGTCAGGGCCCCCCGCACCTCCTCAGGTCTCGCCCCTCGCATCCCCTCCAGACGGATCTCCAGGCCGGTGAGCTCCCGAACCCGCTCCGTAAGGCTCCAGAGGTTCGGGGCCTGGCCGCTCTCCTGGCTCTCCTGGAGCCAGCCCTCAAAGGACCGCTCGGCGGTATCCACCCAGTCGGAGAGGGCCTGGCGGCTGCGATCGGCGACCGCCTGAACGGCGCGGGCGGCGGCCTCGGCCCAATGGGCGGCGGCCGCCTGAGCGGCCTCCTGCAACAGCGCCATCACCCCTGCGGGAACATCCCCATCCGGCTTCAGACGCTCCAGGAGCAGCGCCAAGCCGAAAGAAGGCAGGAAGCGTCCGTCTCCCAGCACCATCGGCGGCTGGATGCTGTCCAGCCACTCGATGACTTTCCACCCATCTCCCGACTTCATCTGTTGGAGGCGGCGATCCACCTCCGCCTCCACCATGGTCCACAGGTCGTCGTGCAGATCGTCCCGCAGGAGCAGCCGCAGGCGCTGGCCGTAGATCAGCTCCCGCTGGCGGTTGAGGACGTCATCGTATTCCAGGAGATGCTTGCGGATGTCGAAGTTGTAACCCTCGACCCGCCGCTGGGCTTCCTCGATGGTTTTGTTCAGCCAGGGATGCTCCAGGGGCTCGTCCTCGTCCTCCCACACGCGCTCCATAAAGCGCCGCAGGCGATCCCCAGCAAACCGCCGCAGCAAGTCGTCCTCTAAGGAGAGATAGAAGCGGGAGGACCCTGGATCCCCCTGGCGGCCGGCGCGGCCGCGTAGCTGGTTGTCGATACGGCGGGCTTCGTGGCGCTCGGTGCCGGTGACGTGGAGGCCTCCCAGGGCCTTCACCGTGCGTTCCCCCTCAATGTGCTCCAGAAAGCGCCGCACCGCCTCGCCGTACAGCCCGTATTGGGAGGGGTCCAGCCGGCGCAGGGCCTCCGCCCGCTCCTCGAAGGTCATCTCGTAGGGGTTAAACCCGGCCCGGCGCAGGACGCGGTTGATGTCCCCCAACATCTCCTCGGGGAGCTCCCCACCCAGCTTGATGTCCACGCCGCGCCCGGCCATGTTGGTGGCAATGGTCGCCACCCCGACCTGTCCGGCCTGAGCGATGATACGGGCCTCCCGATCGTGATGGCGGGCGTTGAGGACCTCGTGAGGGATTCCCCGCTCTAGGGCTCGCCGCAGCCGATTGACGTTCTCCACGCCCCAGAGGGCAGCCAGGCGCTCTAGGTTAGTCGAGGCCAGCGGGTCGGGGTCCAGCCCCAGGTTTCGCGCCCAGGACCGGAGCTTCCCGAGAGGGAGTTTCTCCGGCGGCTGGCCGAGGAGGGCCCGCTCCTCGTTGGAGGGCCCATTCTTCGGTTCTGTGTCCCCGCGCCGCAGGGCGTCTTTCACCAGATCGACCAGTGCTAGCCAGCGTAAGCCCTCCCCCTGTAGGCGCTTGCTCAGGTAGTCCGAGGCCTCCACGGAAGTGGTGCCCACCAGGACCGGCCGGCCCAGGGCGTGCATGCGGACAAGCTCGCGGAGGATAGCGCGGTGCTTGGCCTCCTTGGTGCGATAGATCACATCGGGGTGATCCGTGCGGATCATCGGGCGATGGGTGGGGATGACCACCACGTCCAGCCCATAGATCTTCTGGAACTCCTCCGCCTCGGTGGCCGCGGTGCCGGTCATGCCCGCCAGCTTCTCATACATCCGGAAATAGTTCTGGATGGTGATGGTCGCGTACGTGACGTTCTCCGGGCGGATGGGGACGCCCTCCTTGGCCTCAATGGCCTGGTGAAGGCCGTCGGACCAGCGGCGGTCGGGCATGAGGCGGCCGGTAAACTCGTCGATGATCACCACTTGGCGCCCCTGCACGATGTAATCGCGGTTGCGACGATAGAGGAAGTGAGCCTTGAGAGCCTGCTCCAAGTGATGGATCATCTTCATCTGCTCAGGGGTGAGCTCCTCGGGGCGCTCGGGATCGAAGAGCGGCTTGCCGATGAGCTGCTCGACCCGGTCATAGCCGGCGTCCGTGAGGTGCACCGCGCGGTGCTTCTCGTCGATCTCATAATCCCCGGGGCGCAGTTGACGGACGATCTGAGACCAGCGGATGTATTCCTCGGTGGCCTCCTCCGCCGGCCCGCTGATGATCAGGGGCGTTCGCGCCTCGTCGATCAGGATGTTGTCCACCTCGTCCACGATGGCGTAGCGGTGGGGGCGCTCCAGCCGCTGCACCCGAGCTTCCAGCGTGAAAGCCATGTTGTCCCGTAGATAATCGAACCCAAACTCGTTGTTCGTCCCGTAGGTGATGTCGGCGAGATACGCCTCCTTGCGCGAGACCGGGCGCAGCTGGGCAAAGTCCTCCTTCCCTCCCGAGTGATCCGGGTCATACAGATAGGCGTTGCCCTCCCCTGCCTGCAGCAACCCGACCCGCAGCCCCAGCAGGTGGTAGATCGGGCCCATCCAGCGGGTGTCGCGCCGGGCCAGGTAATCGTTGACGGTGACCAGGTGCGCGCCTAGGCCCAACAGGGCGTTCAGATACAGGGGGAGGGTGGCCACCAGCGTCTTCCCCTCGCCCGTCTTCATCTCAGAGACTTTGCCGAAATGCAGGGCGATGCCACCCATCAGCTGCACATCGTAATGACGCAGCCCCAGGGTCCGCTTGGAGGCCTCGCGGACAACGGCGAAGGCCCGGGGGAGCAGCTCCTCCAGGACGGCCTCCTCCGCCCGGCGCAGCTCGGAGAGGCGCTGGCGGACCTCGTACTCGAGCTGGGTGCGCCGCTGGGGATCGCGTTCCACCAGCCAGACGAGGTGGGCCCGACGGTGTGCCTCCCGATGATGCGAGATGGCCTCAGCGATGCACGACCGGAACCGGTCGGTCATCGCCCGCAGCTCCGCGTCCGTCAGGGCCTCGAGCTCCGGCTCCAGCCGGTTGATGGCCTCCACCAGAGATGCCCAGCGCCGCAGCCAGCGCTCCGACGGTTCGCCCAAGATCTTCCCCAGGATCTGCTTGAACATTGTCTCCTCTCAGCGCTCCAGAGCACCCGGATCGAGAAATCAATGCTCTCTTCCCCGCCCTCCGCACGGGCCGGTCCTGAGAGCTTTCTCTTAAGTTTAAACCAGGTTGCGGGAAGAGAAGGAACTCTGCAGTCCGAACGGAAGGGCCGTGCGGTCTGCCAGGGGGCCCTCCTCCAGACTACATTTCTACCCACTGACGCACAGCGATCTAACACCCGTGTTTTCTCTAAGGAATCGTTGAGAAAGCAGGCTGGCGCTCCCGGTGCGCAAACCCCTCCATGGAGGCGCGCGTGCTGCGCACCGTGTGCTCACTGATCGCGGTGGTAGGAGCGGCCTACATGATCCAGGTCTTGGGTTCCAGAGACCCGCGGGCGAACGCCCGGATGCTCTGGGCGGACAATGAGGACACGGTAGGGGCAGCCGCCTCCTCTTGTGAGTGGGCTGGTCCGGTTGACATCCGCATCCAGGCAGCCATCGAGGCCGCCCGGGACGGCGATGAGATCGAAATCTGGTCTGCTGCTTCCAGTCTGAGCTCGCCGGCGTGGAGCCGGACCACCGGGTCGCCCGGCTCCATGGCCAAACCCCAGAAGGGGTTGCCATAATAGAGGGCCAGGATGCCGTGGAGGTCCTTCCATAAACTAAAAGGGGAAGCCGAAATGCAGAACTTACGACAGGCGGCAGAGGAGGTGCTGCGACGCAACGATCGCGGGGCGTTCACCGCCCCTTCCTCCCGGCAGTATCCCCATCTCTGGTTGTGGGACGCCGGGTTCGCCGCCCTGGGCTGGGCGGCCTTGGGGGATTTCGAGCGGGCTTACCGGGAGATCCGCGCCGCTCTCCGGGGACAGTGGCGCAACGGGATGCTCCCCCACGTGGTGTTCTATGGCTGGCCCAGCCCCTATTTTCCGGGCGTCGACGTCTGGCGCTCCGATCTAGCTCCGGAAGCGCCGACGGAGCTCCCCACCTCCGGCATCACCCAGCCTCCCGTCCTGGCTTTTGTGGCCGAGATCCTGATCCGCCATGATCCCGATGGAGGACGCGCGTCGGCCTTCCGGCGGGAAGCTTTCCCTGCTCTTTATGCCTACCACCGGTGGCTGCACACCGCCCGGGACCCCGAGGGCATGGGCCTGAGCGTGCTGGTGCATCCCTGGGAGTCCGGAATGGACAACAGTCCCCTGTGGGACGCGGCCCTCGCCCGGGTATCCACGGAAGGTCTCCCCCTCTACCATCGAGCTGATATCCGCTGGGTGCCCGAGGAGCAGCGGCCTCGCTCCGTCGACTACGACCGCTTCCTGGCCCTGATCCTTCACCTGCGATCGCATCGCTACGGGGAAAGCGGCGTCCAGACCTCCCCCTTCCGGGTCTACGACGTCCTGTTCAACGCCCTTCGCCATCGCTCGGAGGAGGCCCTCCTGGCCATGGCGACGGCGCTCGGGGAGCCGACGGGGGAGATCGAGGGGTGGCTGGCGCGAGGCCGCGCTGCCTCTCAAGCCCATCTGTGGGATCCGGTGTGCGGGTTCTTCCTGGACTGGGACGCGGTGGCGAAAGCCCGGATCCCGGTGATTGCGGCGGGCGGGTTCCTGGCCCTCTACGCGGGCCTGGCCGCGCCGGAGCAGGCCCGCGAGATGGTGGCGCGCTATCTCACAAACCCGGAGGCCTTCGCCCCGGACGGCGGGACGCGCTATCTGGTCCCTACGGTGAGCAAGGCCGAGCCAGGCTGGGAGCATCGACGCTACTGGCGGGGGCCAATCTGGGTCAACCTGAACGCCCTGATCGCCCACGGCCTGCGGCGCTACGGGTTCGCCGAACTGGCGGAGACCATCCGCGCGCATACCATCGCCCTGATCACCCGCTCCGGCTTCCAAGAGTATTACGATCCCTGCACCGGGGAAGGATTGGGGATCGGGGACTTCACCTGGTCCTCCGCCCTCCTCTTGGCCTGGGACTTGCTAGAGACCCCTGACCGCCGCAACTAGCTTTCGGGGGAGGTTCGGGGCTGAAGCCCCTCCTACAGAAAAATCAATCCTGTAGGAGCGGCTTTCGCCGCGACCTTTGTATCCTTGAAG
>JAGHYO010000085.1 GCA_017743605.1 Thermoflexus sp.
ATGCTGATCGCCATGTGGCTGCTCGGTCAGACCCTCCAGGAGGCCCGGCAGCTGCACCGCCGGGAGCGGCTCCAGCGGATCCCCCTCGCCTCGCATCTCCGGCCCCTTCCCCTGGCGGTGAACGATCGGATCCCTGGGCCTGCTGCCCGTCGCTTGCTTCGGCACAGCAGGCAACCGATCCTCCCGGTGGAGGAGGGCGGGCAATGGCGGGGAGGCCTGGTGCGTGCAGGGGACGGCGTGCGACGCTTAGATCTCCCCATCCTGGATGCCGCGGCCTCCCTCGGGGCCGCGTGGTTATGTCTGGCCCAAGGCGAAAGCCCCGGGGTCCTGGTTCTTCAGGCCGGCCGGCCAGCGGGCTGGATCTCCCGGGAACAGATCGAGGCCCTGGGTCAGGAGCCTCCTGCCGGATGGCCATGAACCGGTGGAGCGGTCTTCTTATACTGGGAAGGGAGCTTGAACAGGCCGCCAGGATGTAAGCCGAAATGAGTTTCGGCGTATACGGAGGAAGTTTGGACCAGCCGTTGCGGGCCGGCGGCCGTTCCGGCCTTCGAGGAGACAAGGGATCTTTCCCTGCAGCGCCCCCTCGTCCGGAGCGCTGAGGTGGAGGATGGGCTCGATCCTCCGGGAGTTTTATCGGGCGAAGTTCTGGATCCTTGGCCGGCGGATGAGACGGCCAGAGGCTCCGCCGACGCCGGAGCGGGGGCTGGTGCTGATCCAGATCGACGGCCTCTCCTTCCCGCATCTGCAGCAGGCCCTGGAAGCGGGCCGCATGCCCTATCTGGCCCGCCAGATCCGGAAGGGGAAGTTCCGGCTGGCGCCGTGGTTCGCCGGCTTCCCCACCACCACCCCAGTGGTGACCGCCGCGCTGCTCTACGGGCGGCTGGATGCTGTCCCAGGGTTCCGATGGTATGAGAAGGCGCGCTGTGAGCCCATCGGGATGAGGCGGCCGCGCCATGTGCGGGAGGTCGCCGCGCGGTTGCAGGCGGAGGGCGCCGAGGGGCTGTTGCGCGGCGGCGCCTGTTACGCCAGCCTGTTCGACGGGGGGGCCGAGCGGGCCTTCTTCACCTTAAGCGCCATAGGCCCGCCCGGGCTCCTCGATGGAGTCCGGGGTGTGGGCCTTCTTTTGATCGTCCTGCTCAACCCGGGGCGGATCTGGCGGATCCTCCGCACGGTGGTGCGCGATATCCTGGATGAGCTATGGTATGGGATCCGCTCCTGGGGGGCCGGGTGGCGCTTCCTGCGGGATCCGGCGGGATTGCTCCGCACGGCCCTTCTGGCGCTGGGCAACGCGTTGCTCCACGAGCTGGCGACTTTCAGCCTCAGCATGGATCTCCATCGAGGGATCTCCCCTCTGTATGGGATCTACGTGCTGTATGATGAGGCGGCCCACCGCTACGGGCCAGAACATCCCGTCGCCCTGCGGGCCCTTCGTCGGCTGGATGCCTACCTGCGGGAGATCGATCGAATGGCCCGCTTCGCCCGGCGGCCGTACGATCTCTACATCTTTTCGGATCACGGGATGACCCCCGCGGTCCCCTTCGCCCGGCGCTTCCATCAGAGCCTGGGAGATTTCGTCCGGCGCTGCATGGCCCAGCCGGTGACCCTGGACGAGGTGGTGGAGCCGGATGACCGTCGCTGGCGTTCGTGGCAATACCTGATGGCGGAGATGCGGGAGCTGGAACGGACCCTCTCCCCGCGGGGCGCTCGGGTGGTGCGGGCGGCCCGGGCCTGCGTCCAGCGGCGGGCCTCCCTCCTGCGAGGAGAGCCGCCCGCTCCCGCTGTGCTGTCCGCCGATGTGATCATCCAGGCCTCCGGCCCGCTGGCCCATCTCTACATCGCCGCCGTGCCGGAGCCCCTCTCCCTCAGCGAGATCGCGATCCGCTGGCCCCAGCTCCTGGACGCCTTGATCGAGCACCCGGGGATCGGGCTGGTGATCGGCCGAGAGGGGGAGGAGGTCTTCCTGATGGGGCGGGGAGGCGCTCGCGTCGTCCGCGCCAACGGCCGCTCCTCGATCTATGGCCAGGATCCCTTCGCCGATCCGGAGCGCCTAGCGCCGGAGGGGCGGTGGCTGGATCCGGAGCGGGCGGCCCGGGAGCTGGCTCGCCTGGCCCGGCTGCCTGGGAGCGGCGATCTCATCCTGCTGGGCGCCTGGGATGGTCGGACGATAGTGACCTTTGAGGACCAGCGGGGGACCCACGGGGGCCTGGGCGGGCCTCAGGAGATCGCCTTCCTGATCTTCCCGGCGAAGCGCTCGTTGCGCCCGCAGGCCTGGCAGGACGCCCGGGATTTTCACACTTTCCTCAGCGAGACCTACGCCCGCATGCCGCAGACCCATCCCTTGTGAGGAGGCGCCGGATGTGGAAGCGAGGGCTGATCGTCCTGACGCTCGGCGTTGCTGCATGCCAATCGTCCCCCACGCCGACGCCCGTTGAGCCCACCGCCTTGCCCTCCCCGACGCTCCTGGCCCTCGCGGCCCGGGTGAACGGGTTGCCAATCCCCCTGGCGGAGTTCGAGAGGCGGCTGGCGGCCTATGAACGGGAGTGGCGCCGCAGCGGCCTGGACCCGCAGTCCCCGGAGGGGCGACAGCGTCTCGCCGCGCTCCCTCGTCAGATCTTGGAGGGGATGATCGAGGAAGTCCTGATCGAGCAGCACGCCGCGGCGATGGGCATCACGGTGTCTCCGGAGGAGGTGGAGGCCGCCCTGGCCCAGCTGATCCAGGAGAGCGGCGGGGTAGAGGCCTTCCGCCAGCGCCTCGCCGCCCTGGGGATGACGGAGGAGGAGTTGCGGCACAACCAGCGCGCGGCCATGCTGGCCCAGAAGGTGTTCCAGCAGCTGACGGCGGACCTGCCGGAGGCCACCGAGCAGGTCCACGCGCGGCACATCCAGGTGTCCGGAGAGGATTTGGCCCGGCAGCTGCTGGCCCGCTTGCAGCAGGGGGAGGATTTCATCGAGCTGGCCGGTCAGTATTCGGAGGACGCCGCCACCCGGGAGCTGGGCGGGGACTTGGGATGGTTTGCCCGGGGCACCCTGGCGGTGCCCGAGCTGGAGGAGGCTGCCTTCGCCACCCCGCCGGGCCAGGTGACGCTGGTCGCCACCCCACGAGGTTATCACCTCCTATGGGTGGTGGAGAAAGACCCGGCCCGTCCCCTGTCTGAGGATCAGCGAGAGCTACTCCGGCAGCGGCGGATCCAGGCCCAGCTGCAGGCCTGGCGGGCGGAGGCCCAGGTGGAGATCCTGATCCCCCTGGGGCCCTAAGAGAGCCATCTCAGATGGAGCGGAGCTCCCGGGGGAAGGCCGTGAGGGACTCCCCGCCGTTTTCGGTGACCACCACCACGTCCTCGATGCGGATGCCCCCCTTGCCCGACAGGTAGATCCCGGGCTCCACGGTGAAGACCATACCAGTCTGCAGGGGCGTGGTGTCCCCCGCCACCAGGTAGGGCGGCTCGTGGACCTCCAGCCCGAGCCCATGGCCGGTGCGGTGGGGGAAATAGGGACCGTAACCGGCGTCCTCGATCACCGCCCGGGCCGCCTGGTCCACCGCCTCCGCCGGGATCCCCGGGCGCACGGCGGCGCGTCCTGCCGCGTTCGCCTCCCGGACCACTGCGTAGATCCGGGCCGCCTCGGGGTCCGGCTCCCCAAGGACGAAGGTGCGGGTGAGGTCCGAGGCGTATCCGTCCACCACCGCGCCAAAGTCGACGATCATCAGCTCCCCCGGCCCTATGGGACGATCCGAGGGCGTGGCGTGGGGGAGGGCAGCGTTGGGCCCGGCCACTACAATCGGCTCGAAGGCCAGTGCATCCGCCCCGGCTGCGAAACACGCCTGGATCAGCCGCCGGGTCGCCTCCCGCTCGGTCATCCCCGGCCGGACCTCGGGGAGCCACCGCTGCAGGGCTTCTTCGGCGGCCGCGATGGCCCGGCGGATGGCGGCGATCTCTTCCGGACCCTTCACCATCCGTAGCCGGGCTAGCAGGGGCTCCGATGCGATCGGTTCGGAGAGGGAAAAGACATGGGCGAGCAGGGACCACTCTAGCACCCGCATCCCCAGGGCCTCCACGGCGATGGGGCGCCCGCGCCCGCCTAAGGCTGCAGCGGCGGTGTGGAACGCGGAGGCCGGCCCCTCCGTGTCCGTGTAGGGGAACAGGCGCCAGGGGATGGGTGCCCGCTGGGCCTTCTCGACCTCGAAGGCCGGGAGGATCAGCGCAGGTTCCCCTTCTCTGGGCAGCAGGGCGACGATCGGTCGCTCCATACGGTGGAAATGGAGGCCGGTCAGATAGAACAAGTTCGCGCCGGGGACCAGGGCCAGGAGCTCCACCCCTTCCCGGGCCATCTCCTCCCGAAGGCGATCCCATCGCGCCGGATATCCCATGGCTCTGTCTCCCTATGAGTGTGGCGTGCCGGTGGGCCAGGGCGGCTCGGGAGTTCCGGCGGCGGAGCTTGGCCCCAGCAACAGCCCCTCAAGTTCCCGCAGCCTCATCCCAGCCAGCCGTGCCCAGGGGATCCGCTAGGCTTCCTGCTCCACAGCGGCTCGCAGCGAGGGCTCCCCGCGCTCGATCAGCAGGCGCGCCGCCCGTTGTAAAGCAGCGGCTGGGTCGGGGCTCACCTAAGCATCCCGTCCCTCGACCCAGGCCTGGAGGACAGGCTGCCACTGCCTCAGCGCCTCCGCCAGGGCCTGCCGCGTCTGGGGATCCTGCTGGAGCAACCGCATCAGCGCCGGACCATGCGCATAGTATAGCGCCACATATCGCCGCCCGGCGGGGGTCTGAGACAGCCGGGCACGCGCCGCCTCCAGCACGCTCAGGTCCGGCAGGTCCAGCCCTCGCGCTTGCATCCACCGGACGGGGCAGGGTTGGGAGGTCGAGATGGGCGTGGGCCGAGGCGGCAACGGGGCGCCCACATATCGGATCACCCGGCGCGCCGCATGCTCACTCCCGGGGTGCCAGACCGGGCGTTCGAAGCCGATGACCCGTCGGTGCGGGCCCGGGGCAGCCGCGACTGTCTTGAAAATGAACGCCATCTCCTGGTAAGGCCGCCAATCGGGCCGGGAGACGATCTCCTGGACCACGCGGGCCAGGTTTGGCGTGCGGCGGATCATCCCCGGCTCCCAGGGGTCCGCGGCGGGGACGTTCCAGGTCACGAAAGACCGGATGCGGGGGCGATTCTCCGGCCGGTCGGCGTCGCCGAAGGGCTGGGCATCGCCGGAGGCCTGCCCGTAGATGCGAACCCTCACGGGCGCATCGTAGGGTCCGTCCACTGTGAACTCCAGGTGGGCCTCTCAGATGCGGGCGTCGCGGGGCGCCGGGACGTTCCCGAAGCGGAAGCCGCTGGTGATCCGCGCGCCGTTGGCGCATTCCCCAAAATAGATCTCGTTCCAAGAGGTGGAATACCCGCAGGCGGTGGGCTCCGGCCCCGCGTCCTCGAGGCCTGTGGTAATGGAGATGCGAACGGTCACCGGGCTGAGCGACGTCGGCGTGGGCAAGGGGATGGGAGTCGACCGGCCGAAGGGGTCGATGTTCGCGTTCGACGTTCCCGGCCCAAAACGTAGCCGGACGCCGAAATGCAGGTGAGCACCTTCGGAGAAGCAAGTGATATTATCAGCCACATCTCCAGCTGCCCCGATTGTCTGACCAGCGATCACCTCATCACCCTCACTTACAAAGATTGCACTCATGTGCGTGTATTCGGTGTAAAGTGTGCTCCCGTTTCGTTTGTGCTCTAGAATGATCCGGCCACAATCATCATCGCGCCATACTACCTCCATCCGCTGCAGCGCGGACGGGCACGCCCTCTGGGATGCTGTAGTCAATGCCGTCATGATCGCTGTGTCAGCTCCTGCCAGCTTCGCCGTCGTCAGCGAACGGAGCGCCGTCCAAGCAGTCAAGGTTGTTTGGTTTGCCAGATGGCGGAGAAGGTATGGTAAACGGCGTGGTAGGTGAGGCACCACTGGCGCAATCGTTTTTTGTCAAGCCCGATGGCTTTGTAGATCACATAGGAGCCCAGGTTGGCGAAGCGGTCCTGCCATACCGAGGGACGATCCCGGTTCTCCTGGTAGAACCGGTTGATCTCCAGGTAGATTTGTCGCATGGTCTGATACGCGTCGAAGCCGGGGGGTGGGGCTTCCCCGTATCGGAGGATCAGCATCGCCAGAAGGACGGAGGGGTTCACCGAGATCGCCGGGAATGGACAATCGGCCAGACACCCTCGCCCTGCATCCCAAACGATGGTGGCCAGGTCGTAGGTGTTCACCATCCGGCCGAAGGTCAACTGCTGGGTGTAGGAGGCCCAGCAGGGGTAATGGAGGGGGATGGTCTCCCGGAAGGCTTCCTCCGCTTTGTAGTGCATAAAGTGTTCCTGCAGTTTCTCATCACTGATCACAGCAATGCGTTCGTCCTCGCCCGGGATGCGGCACCGTGCGGCCAGGTCGGGCGTGGGGAGTGGAGAAGGCACTAGCGTCGGGATAGGGGGGGGTAGTCGGAGACGGCGTGGGTGTAGGGGAAGCAGCGGGCGGAGGGGTCGCCGTGGGAAAAGGGATGGCGGCCGTTACCTTTCCCTCAGGGATGGATGGGGTTGTGCAGGGGG
This sequence comes from Thermoflexus sp., assembly GCA_017743605.1. Taxonomy (GTDB): domain Bacteria; phylum Chloroflexota; class Anaerolineae; order Thermoflexales; family Thermoflexaceae; genus Thermoflexus. Next base: position 6,577 of record JAGHYO010000085.1, read on the forward strand.
CGACAGGTATCACTATGCAGAGCCAAAAAGCGATCCTTTTGGCCCCCTTTCGCACCCGATGTGCCATCGCGTTGTCCCGCCTCGGGCATGGCTGGCCGGTAGGCCAGGGCGCCTCTGGCGGAACAGCTATGGGATCTTTTTCGAAGCAACTACCTCCAATTCGGCAGGGCCCGGCGCGCTTGGCGGGTGATGAGAACGCTGATGCCGGTCCAGAGCAATCCTATAGATAACACCAGCGCAACTAGCTGAAAAGGATGAATCCCAGCCGTCTGATGCCACTGGTCCATCCACCCAGCCATTCCGCTTCCTGCGATCGTGCCCACAGAGAGCATTGCCATGAAGATGCCAAACACCTGACCCCTGGTCTTCGAAGTGGTCTGGTCGACCAGCAGGGCCAGCGCAGCCGGGAAGAGGAGACCAAAGCCCAGGCCGAAGGAAGCCATTGCGCCCATCATCTCCCCCCAACTGCGAGAGGCGCTCAGGGCAACCATCGCTGTGGCCAACAGAAAGAGTCCGGCGGCGATGAAGGGCAACCGTCCCCATCGGTCGGAGAGGCGGCCTAGCGGCGAGGCCTGCACCAGAGCGGCAGTCAGAGCGAAACTGCCGAAGAGCATGCCGACTTGCGCAGCCCTGAATCCCCTCTCCTCTCCGATCAGGGGGAGAAATACCAGCAGCGTTCCCTTTGCAAACATCCAGCAAAATGCGGCAAAGAAAGAAACCGAAACGCCAACCCCAAGCAGGGAACGCCATGGGATTTTCGAAGCGGGGCGCTCTGCGACAGAAGCCTCACGGTCTCGGATTTTGGCCATAGCAACCAGCGCGACCGCCAGCACCAGCGCGGACAGCCCGACAAAGACACCGCCGTATCCCACCTGATCTCGTAGCCAGCCGGTCATCGGTGGTCCGATCAGGCCAGCCATCCCGTAAGTCACCCCGTAGAGAGCCATCGTCCGCCCACGGGATGTGGAGGAAGAGGCGTCCCCCAAGTAGGCCAGCGCGGCGGGGGTCACCAGAGCGTTTCCGAGGCCATGCAAGGCGCGGACCACCAGTATCGCCAGGGGCTCCCGGAGGAGCGGATAGGCGAACAGCGCGGTCGCCATCGTGACCAGGCCCACGATGAGGGGCAATTTACGTCCGGCACGGTCAGCCCACCATCCGCCGCTCAGGTTGCCCGCGAGGTTAGCCACCGAGTAGAAGGCGACAATCCATCCAACCAGGTGAATGGGGGCCCCCACAGCCCGCGCGTAAGGGGCCATCAACGGGGCAAGCCCGAGCATGTCCAGAGACGCAAGGAAGGAGATCAGGTAGATCAGGAGCATCTCCTCACGCATTGCAAGCCTCTCCCTGGGTGAGGTGGGAAACCCCAGGGGGCCTTACACCCTGGCCCCACTAACCTAAAGCTCCCAGATTCTGCGCCACATCCATATTTTACTGAGAAATACTAATACAGCAAAAAGATGGGCACCCCGCACAGCGTGGCGGGGTCAGAGGGTGAGAACGCAGAGGGGGCCGCATTGCTGGCGGCGCATCGATCGGCCCGGGTGTTCTCGCGGGAGAAAGATGGGGCCTTGTGAGAACCGGCGCATCTTGCTTTTGCGCGCGATGCGGAAGGGATTCGTCGACGCACGTTAGGCAGAGGGACGCATCAGGTGGAAAGTCGGCGGATGAATTCCCCCGGAAGATGGCTCATCGTCTTTCCCTGCTCCAGCGGGTGGGTCCCAATTTTGTCGGGTCGGGCGGGTGCGGGGAACGATGGGTGGGCCAGGGCATTGCCCTCGCCTACCGATGCAGGCCCATTTGGAGCAGCTGGCTTACGTCTGCCTGGGCTTCCGATGGGCATGGGACGCACCTGCTCCGGCTTCCGATTTGACATTCTCCCGTTGTAGTGGCAACATAGCATCCCGGCATGAGCCAGGAACCGTTGGGATCCCCTCCTTACATTCGAACGCGAGCGCCCTGGCGGGGGAGCGCACCCGCAGGGGCTCCTCAGGTGTTTTTCAGGCACCGGGCTGGCGCTTCCGCCCCCGGTGCCTGATTTTTTGAGCTTCAGAGGATGGAGGAGGAAGATGACGACCCTGCGTCTGCCGGGGGCGGCGGACATCCATGTGCACCTGCGGGATCCGGGCGAAACCCATAAGGAGGACTTCGCCAGCG
>JAGHYO010000086.1 GCA_017743605.1 Thermoflexus sp.
TCTACGCCCGCGCCTTCCTGGCCATGGCCCTCGCCCGGGTCCAGCCGGACCATCCCCTCATCCCCACCCTGCAGAACGCGGTGTTGGAACGCGCGGAGGTCATCGCCACAGGGGCCTTCTGGCAAGAGCGAGGGGCGGACGACTTCAACTGGAGCACCGACACGCGCACCACCGCCATCGCCCTGCTGAGCCTCTTGCGCCTGAATCCGGACCACCCCCTCGCCTTCCAGGCGGTGCGGGGGTTGATGGCCGCGCGGCGGGCGGATCGCTGGGAGACCACCCAGGAGACTGCCTGGGCGCTCATGGCGCTTGCGGAATGGATGGTCCAGACCGGCGAGCTGGAGGGCAACTACACGTGGATGGTCCGCTTGAACGATCAGCTCCTGAGCTCCGGAGCGGTGGACCCGACGCGCGTTCAGGAAAGCATCACCCTGCAGCAGGACATCGCCGGCCTGTTGCGGGAGGTCGGCAACGCCCTGGAGCTTTCCCGGAGCGCCGGCCCGGGCGTGCTTTACTACACCGTCCATCTGGCTCTGGAGGAACCGGTGGAGCGGATCGCGCCGCGCTCCCGGGGCCTGACAGTCCTCCGGCAGTATCTGCGAGCGGATGATCCGTGCCTGCGGGATCGACGGCAGCCGTGCACGCCGGTGACCTCAGCGCGGGTGGGCGATCTGCTCACGGTGCGTTTGACCTTGATCGCGCCTCGGGCGGTGCATCATCTCGTGCTGGAGGATCCGTATCCGGCCGGGGTTGAGGCCATCGATCCCTCCCTGAAAACTTCCCCCACCGTGGGACGCCCGCCGGAGTTGCGACGGGTGGATCCCTCGGACCCCTTCGGGGGCTACGGCGGGTGGGGCTGGTGGTGGTTCGGTCATGCAGCCCTTTACGATGATCGAGCCGCCCTGTTCGCCGATTACCTGCCGCCGGGAACCTACGAGTACACGTATCTCATCCGGTCCGGGTGGGCCGGGCGGTTCCAGGTGCGGCCCACGCGCGCCTATGCGTTCTACTTCCCTGAGATCTACGGCCAGAGCGAAGGGACGATCTTCGAGATCACCCGGTGATCCCCACGCCGATGGAGAGGGAGCAGGATGCCTGAGGGACCGCTCCCTCTCCATCCACCCATTGGCCACCCCGAGAAGCCCATGCCTGGACAATTTCGCTCGCTGTTGTTAGAATGTTGTTAGAATATAGTTGGTTTGATTTTAGTTTGAGGATCATCTCATGAGGAGGGGAAGGGATGTCCCGTTCGGTGGCCGGGCTGGAGATTCTGTCCCTGTTCCTGGGCGGAGGCCTCTTTTCCGACATTCCAGGCGGGAGAGTTCGGGAGGGGATGCAGCCCATGGAGAGCGGTTCCCTCTCCCCTTCCGCCAGCCCCACCTTCTCGGTCTGCCTTCCGCTGGTGCTGCGGGGAGCTGGGACGGTGCCGGCCCGCCAGATCAATGTGCCTCGACTTGCCGATCCCCTGGGCGCGGAGTTCTCCCGCATGGCCATCTTCTGGTTCGGGAAGGTCACGCCCGTCGCGAACTACGCGGATGTCCGCGTGGCTTACACGACCTCCGAGCTGGTGGTCTACGTGGCGGTCTTCGACCGGCGGCTCTGGTTTAACCCCAATCCCAGCCCCTCCTCCCTGACCTTGTGGGATGCGGTCACCCTGTTCCTCCATCTGGAGGGCAACATCGGGAACGCGCCAACCCCTTCCTCGTATCGCTTCATCGGCGGGCTGAGCCATGGGGATCGCTCCGGCCGGTATCAGGCGGCGGAGCAGGGCACCGGCACCGGATGGGTTGCCCGGGCGATCCCGTTCACCGCCTTCTCCGGCTGGCGGGGGGAGCGCCTGAACGATGATGGCGACGATCGGGGTTGGGCGATGACCTTCCGGATCCCCTTCGCCAGCCTGGGGCGATCCAGCCCGCCGCCGGAAGGGACCATCTGGGGGCTTGCCGTGACGGTCCACGACCGGGATGACGCGGCGGGCACGCCCATCCCGGTCACCGTCTGGCCGGAATCCATGAACCCGAATGCGCCTGCCACGTGGGGACGGCTCCGCTTTGGGATGCCCGCCTACATGCTACCTCCCGCCCGACCTGGAGGGACTGTGACCATCCGCCACGGCCTGAACGGCGCCGTGGTGAAAGATGCCGGCATCGGAGGCTACACCATCTGCGGGGATGGACTGGATTACTGGACGCAATGGGGCGAGACCCCCGACCCGGGACGGCCGGACTTCAACATCCAGAACCAGGTGGACATCGCGGACTGGCCGTGCTTCTCGAAGTATTACGTGATCTTCCCGCTGAAGCTGACCTTGCATCAGTTCGGCAACGCCGGAGATCCGGGACAGGCCCGGCCTTCATGGATCCAGGTGCTGACCGTGCGGGAGGACTGGGAGGAGCGGACGCTGACCTGGAACCGCGCGCCGCTGGCATGGGAGAACATCGGGGGGACGCAGGTGGATCCGGTGCGAAACTGGCCCGGCTGGCCAGGCATCCCCTATACCTGGGATGTGACCCGGGCGGTGGCGGAGGCCTACGCAGCGGGTCAGCCCCTCCGCCTGGCCCTTTATTCCGCCGATGGGGATTACAATTCCGGGAAACATTTTGTTTCTTCGGATACGGGGGACTGGAACGCCCGTGGCCGCCCCACCCTCACGGTGCAATGGGGGGATCCGGCTCCCTGAAGGCAGGCCCCCTACGCCTACGCCAGGCGGAGGCCCTCCCGGGCCACGGCCCCGGCGATCCCCCGCCCGGTCCGACGCCCTTCTTCCAGTTCGCGGGCCGATTTCACGAACACCTCCGCCGGCACCGGCGCCTCGGCGAAGATCGCAATGGCCCGCTCCCGGACGGCCTCCCGGAGGGCGGGATCTTCCTCGGCGATCTCCACCGCGATGTCCGCGTCGCTGCGCGGCGTGGCGGTCCCTGTGGCGAAGGAGCCGAACAGATAGATGGCGACGACGGCGGGGCGCTCCGCTCGCAGCCGCTCAGCGCAGCGGCGTAGCGCCTCCAGAACTGCCTCCCGTCGCACGAACCTGCTGCTCGCAAAATACGTAAATCCCTCGCGCATCCTCGATCGCCTGCTGAGCCTCGCCGAAGGTGTAGTAATCCATTGGAGCGCCCGTGTCAAAACCATTGGGATAGCGGGTTGGAATGTAGTGTTTGTCCAGACGCTGGGCCGCGCACAAGAGAGCATCAGGAACCTGGACCTGCTGCTTCAGATCTCGGAGCAGGCGGGTGATAGAGTGTCCCCACCCTTCCCCTCCCATTGCCAGAAACACGGCTTTGACCGCTTTCTCCGCCGCCTGATGTGCAGCAAAGCACGCCCAATCATAGTCTCCATCCTCCAGGGCATGCTCCGCATGCCTGAGGTCGTGAGCTGCTTGCGTCAGCCAGTCCCCAGCTCGATTCCCCATTCCGTCCTGGCCCTTTGGATGGACTGACCATGTTGGTCTATGTATTATGATAACTTAGATCCGCGCTCCCTGCGCGCCGACCTCGCCTTCTGCCACTTTTTCAGAGGACAATCGAGGCCGAACCAGAAGCAGAAGATCCCCCCAAGAGATCCCGACCGAATTAAAAGCCCTGGTGGAGGACACAGAGAAATGCCTCATGATGGGGAACTTGGACGGCTTCGGTCGCCTGCTCCACAAGGCATGGACCCTCAAGCGTGGGCTAGCGTCCCCGATCTCCAAAGACAGGATGTGGCCTTCGACGATGAAGCGTCCGGGTCTTCCGGGTAGAGTGAGGCCATGCGAGGGAAGTGGATCGAGGAATACTTCAACGGCATCCATCGGGCGCTCGAAGCGCTGCCCCGGGAGGTCCTGCCTCAGATCATGGCGCAGATCGAGGCGGCGGCGGGTGAGAGCGGCAACTCTCCGAACGTCCTGGAGGCAGTGCTCGTGGCCCGGGAGGCAGGGGCCTTCGCCATCGGCCTGACCGGGTTCGAGGGCGGGCAGCTGCGGGATCTGGTCGACCTGTGCTTGATCGTCCCCAGCGCATGCATGGAGCAGATCGAGGATCTCCATCTCATTCTGCAGCACACCATCACCACCGTCCTGCGCCGGACGTGGGAGGGCACCGCAGTGGCGGCGCCGATCCTGAACCAGGAGCCATTGCCGGATACGCGCCATCTTTCTGGATCGTGATAGGGTGATCTGTGAGAACCGGCCGGACCACGCTAAAGCATGGTCCGAATTTCAGTTCCTGCCCGGGGCGTTGTCGGCCCTGCGCCGCCTAGCCCACGCTCCCCTGGCTATCTTGATGGTCACGAACCGGGCCATCATCCGCCGTGGCATCGTCCCCGCTTCGGTAGTGGAGGAGATCCACGAGCGGATAGCTTGGCATATCCGAAAGGCTGGAGGACCGCTGGACGCGATCTACTACTGCCCGCACCGGCCGGATGAGGGGTGTTCCTGCCGCAAGCCACAGCCGGGCCTGCTGCTCCAGGCCGCCCGGGATCTGGGGCTGGAGCTGGACCGCTCGTATCTGATCGGCGACGCCCTCGACGCCTTCATGGACATTGAAGCCGCCTGGGCCGCCGGATGCCAGCCCCTCCCGGTGCGCACCGGACGGGGAGCTATCCGAGCCGAAAGGGCCTATCTGGCGGAGATCCTGCGGACGGAGGGCCTGAACGCGTTCCGGGCGGTTTCCCCTTCGGCCCTGCGCCTGGAGATCCTGGAGCGCTTCCCGGCGGACCACAAGGAGACGCTGCAGCGCTACCTGGCCCGGGGCGGTTGCCTGAATTGCCATACAGCCGCCCTTTCACCTGGCGGATCTCTTTGGGCTAGAGCCTACCTCTGGCAGGACGGCGGAAAGGTATATCCGGATCCGCCCGGAGCATCCCCTGGGCCGGGGTTTCCCCCGAGAGACGCTCCGATTCCACTCAAGCCCATGCGGATCCGTTCGCCATCGGCGGGGAGGCTGCCGAGACCCAGGCCCGCTGGCTGGAGGGGATCCCGGACGAAGCCGCCGGGTGGGGGGATCTCCGTCTGGTCCGTGCAACACTGGCTGGAGTTCGCGGAGGCCCACGATCAGACGGAGCTGGAGGAGGCGCGCTGGGATCCCGGCGGGTTCCTCCGTCCCCTAATCGTCAGTGAAGCTGGAAAGGCGTTCCCTGGGCTTGGATGGAACGGAGGAGGGATCCCCTCGCTCTCGGCGTTCTACGGGCCCTCCGGGTAGGCGATCGCCCTGTGGATCCCCACATGTCCGAGGCGTTCGGAGCGAGGCGATCCGCCAGCGATCCCGATGCCCGTGCCGAAGATGATCATGAACGCCAGCGCCAGGTCGATGAGGAAGAAGCCCTGATCCACCAAGCCGTGCCCCAGGAGATCGGCCATCGCCCCGGCCGCCCCCCAGCGCCAAGGATCCGTGGAGATCCCGGGCCGGATGACCCGACGCCAGAACAGGACCTGCCAGGCAAGCCCAGCAATCCACCCCAACAGCCCTGTGCGCGCCCAAAAGTCGAGGAAAACGTTGTGAGAATGAGAAAGGTTAGGCTCTTGCCAGGCGTCCGGACGAATATAGCGGCTCCGATACCAGTAGAGGAAATTGTCCGGCCCCACCCCGAAGAGGGAATGCTCACGGATCAGGTCCAGGGTGCTGGCCCACAGGCGGATGCGGAAGAAGACGGTGCTCCCCGGGGTGGCAGCGCGCTGGGCCAGGGCCTCCCCCAGGCGCGGCGCTATCGCTCCAGCGAAGAGGAGGATCCCTGCCACCGACATCAGGGCCAGCCCCCAGCGGATCCCGCGCGATAGCCCTGCCCAGTGATCCCACAGCCACAACCCGCCCATCGCCATCAGGGCCGCCGGGATCCCCAGGAAGCCGGCTCCCTCCGAACAGGTTCCAATCAGCACAGCGCTCACGATCAGCAGGACCAGTCCGGCTAGAAGGCGTTCGCGCCGGGAGCTCCCGGTCAGGGTCAGCGCCAGCAAAAACGGAAAGACCCGCCCTAAGTAGAGGGCCAGGTTGTTAGGCGAACCATAGGGCCCCCGGATGCAGCGCGCCCCGGCCTCTCCGGTGATCAGCCCCACCCCGGTGATCCACTGGAGCAGACCCACGCCAGCGACCCCGAGGCCTCCCAACAGGAAGGCCCGGAGCACGGTCTCCCATTCCGCCCGCGAGGGCCGCATCGCCCGGGCCAGGAAGTAGAAGAGCAGCGGCTCCAGGATCACTAAGCGCCACTCCCGCCAGGCCACCCGCGGGAAGGCTGCCAGGGCGGTGCTCAGGGTGGCCGCGCCGAAGAAGACCAGCATCCAGCGATCGGCGGGCTCCCATGTCCAGCGCTCTCTTTCCCCCCTTCCCCAGCGGATCCAGCGATGTAGGACCCAGGCGGCTGCGGTGAGCAAGAGCAAGAGCTCGTTCATCGGGAACGCTTTCTGGAAGAAGGGCTTCGGATACAAATAGAAAGGCGCCCAGAAGGCCGTGAGGGCCAGACCGAGGGACGGCCGTCGGATCAGCACCATCAGGAGCAGCAACGCAGCCAGGGCCGTGAGGGCCACCCGGGGGGCCAGATAGAAGAGCCCGCTCAGGGCCAGCCCCAGGCCCAGCCACCCTACTTCCCCCGCCCGCCGGAGTCCCCACGGCTCCAGCGAGATCCACCACATCCCGGCGTAAACCAGCCCGGAGAGCCCCCACGCGCCCCACAGGCCCAGCCGGTGGGCGATGGCCTGCAGGATCTCCCGCAAGGGTGGCCGACGAGCCCGAACTAGCCCGACGACGAGCAGCCATCCCCCGATCCCCACCCCGAGCAGGCTCAGACCCACAGCGAGGCGATACCAGAGAGGATCCGGGCCGACTCCGGCCACGCTCCAGCCCACCAGCGCCCACTGTCCCCAGCCCCGCTCTGCCTCGATCTGCGCGGTGTGAACCCCATAGGGCAGACCTTCCGCTACTGGCACCGTGACCACTTCTGAGGTCGCGTAATCGGAGGAGGTGAGGATCAGATACGCGCCGCGAGCGTCGCGGGGAAGCCGGTTCGCCGGCTGCCCATCCACCGACACGTAAAGATGGGCGCGATACCCTCCCCGCCGGACCCGAAGGGCCAACCCGGTCCCCTCGAAGGTGAAGCGCAGGCGATCCCCCTCCTCCCGGCCGATATCGGCCCCCAGGGCGGAGAAGCGCCATGCTCCCTCATAATACGCGCCCGGCGGCGGTCCGTAGCTGGATCCGTCCGCTTGCGGGATGGACGCCGGATAATATCCGGGTGTGAAGATCCCTCCATCTGCGACAGCCCGTAGCGCCTGCGCTGCTGGCCGGAGCCGTCCCTCGGGATCCACTATCGCAAACCCCCAGCGGGGATCGTCAGGAGGAGCGTCCGGGCGCCAGCTCTCCAGGAACATCGTCCCCATCCAGGGCCATTCCCGCCGGACCCGATCGACGGCCTCCCGCATGTAACGGGCCTGAGTGACCTCGTCCACCTGCCCCCAGATGGAGGGGCGGCCGCTCCAGCCCGGCGGCAGGGCGTTCCATCCCCAGTGGCTGGCCCAGAGGGGTTTCCCCTCATCGCCGTATCGCATCATGACCTTGCGCAGCAGGATGGCCCGGGAGAAGTTCAGCACCTCCGGATCCACGCGGCGGTCGTTTGGGCCAGTGTCGAAGCCGTAGGGCTTGGCGGCGACGATGTCGAAGGACTCCCGGGCGCCCAGCTGATACAGCCGCTCCAGGAACAGCCAGTCGGCCAGGTTCCACGGGCCCTGTTCCACCGTGGGGGCCAGGCCCGCCAGGAGGATCACCGCGTCCGGGTCCGCCGCACGGATCGCGGCCGATGCTTCTCGCAACAGGGCGGCGTAGGCGGCAGGATCCGGAGCGCCCCCGCCCCATCCGATGGTGAGGTTGGGCTCGTCCCAGATCTGATAGAACCGCACCCACGATCCGTAACGTGCGGCGAAGGCTCCGGCGAACCGGGCGAAGTCTCGGGGATCCAGCGGCGGAGCCATCGGCCCGATCCGTCGCGCCGCCCATGCGGGGCTGTCCCCCAGCACCACCACCGGCTCCAGGCCGGCGGCCCGGATGTCGGCCATCACCCGGTCCGCCTCGGACCCATCCCAGCGGTCCCGCTCGGGCTGGATGGCCGACCATGGGAAGAAGACGCGGATGCGGGAGAGGCCCAGCTGGCGGACCTGCTCCAGATCGCGCTGGCGGTCTTGGGGGTTCTGCCCGAAAAGGTAGAGGTTGAGGCCCACGCGGGGTTCGCCGGACCAAGGGATCGGCGGGGGGAATCCGGCGATGGTTCCCTGCCAGCGGGCGCGCAGGATCCCTCCCGTCAGCCCCAGTCCGAGGAGCCCTAAGATAAGACACAGCCACCCGACCCCGATCCGCATGACCGGCCGCATTGCGCCTTGCCCTCGGAAACCGCTGCCCCGGGGATGGAGGAGGCTTTCGCCTCGAACCCTGCCTTCGATCTCCCAGGGTCGCGGCGAAAGCCGCTCCTACGGGATGAATCTCTTGTAGGAGGGGCTTTAGCCCCGAACTCTGTGTCTTGGGTGTTGCCGTTCGCTTCTGATGGGAGGGCCCTCGACCCTGAACCCTCGTCTTGTTCGATTCCGCCAGGTCGCAGCGAAAGCCGCTCCTGCAGAATGGATGCCGAAATGAATTTCGGCTTACATGGGGACTTCAGCCTTGAACCCTCTGTCTTCGAGACGGTAAGGTTGCAGCGAAAGCCGCTCCTACA
>JAGHYO010000087.1 GCA_017743605.1 Thermoflexus sp.
GCGAGATGAAATGCCGCAGCGAGCCCATCGTTCCCTTCCCTCCGGATTCGATGTGCAGATCTCACGCCCCGAGGGAGGCGCGGGATCGACCCGCCGCATCCTCCGCGTTCCCCTCCAGGTGGCGCGCCAGCCCGCGCTGCAGGATCTCCCCTCCCAGATCGCTCCCGGAGAGGACGACCGCCACCCGCTCTCCAGCCCAGCGCGGACGTGTCTCCCGCAGGGCAACGATGCCGACGGCGCTGGATCCCTCCGCGATGAGATGGGCCTTGGCTGCCAGCCACTGAATGGCCTCGAGGAGGGTCTCCTCCCGCACCACGAGTACCTTGCGGATCGCGCCCTTGCGGGCCGGCTGATGGGCCCAGGCTCCCACCCCGCCGGCCGGGCCATCCGCCAGGGTGGGGCTGGCCGGATAGTCCTCGTCAAGCCGCCTATCCGGCAACAAGGCCGCCGGGGCCGAGGAGACCTCCGTCTGCATGCCGATGATCCGGGTCCGGGGGCAAGGGCCCGGTAAGCCCGGGCGATTGCACGGATTGAGTTGCCCCTGCCCGCCGGTGCCAGAACGGCGTCGAGGATCGGAGGCACCTGTACGAGCTCCAGGGTGAGGATCCTCTGACCCGCCACCACTCACGGATCCTCCGTAGGCGTGGAGGTAGAAGGCCCCCCGGCGCTGGGCAAAGGTGAGGGCGGCCGCCTGGGCCTCAGCGTAGGTTTGGCCCGCCCGCTCCAGATAGACATCGAAGGCCTCCAGGGCGGGGACTTTGTGGGGGGCGGCGGTCTCCAGGACGAAGACGGTGACCGGGATCCCGCCCAGGAACGGGGCGGCGAAGGCCGCCACCAGCCCGTGGTCGCCTGCCGAGGCGGTCACCGCCTCACGGGCCCCGCTCCTCCGGCCGAAGCGTGTTCAACCGGTCCAGCGCCCCCCGCACCTTCAGGGAGCCCGTGGGCTGCCGGGCCTCCGGCTCGAGCCATATCTCCGCCCTCGGCTGCCGTTTCAGGTGGGGGAAGGTCCGCGCCGGCGTGGGCGGAAGGACCTCCCGCAGGACACGAGCAGCTTCCTGAATCCTCCACAGGTCCAGTAGGACGTCCGTCAGCGGCGCGGAGAACCTCCCAGCTCCCTCGGCGAAACTGCGCCCGAACGCGGCGGATGAGCTCCTCAGTGGGGCCCCGGAGGATCCAGGTGCGGATGTTGTTCCACTCCAGCCACAGCACATCCGTTCCGGACCATAAGGCCTGTCCGGGGCTTTCCCGAACTGGGCTGCGCCCGTAACGGGCCGTGGCGTAATCCCGATAGGCCTCCACGAACTCCCGGGCTTCGTCCTCGCTGTCCCAGACCGCTTCCAGGACCAGGAAATCCTGGCCAGCGGCTTCGTTCCAGTAGACCGCGTAGCGGTCCCCGCCCCAGCCGGCCGCCGCCTCCTCCGCCTGGGAGCGGTCCAGGCGTTCTTCCAGGACCACCCGTAGGTAGAACTCTCCCAGGACGTTCTCGTCGATCAGCCGCCAGCCGCTCCCTAGGGTGTCGGTCAGAGGAGGCAGCGTCACCCGGACCGGGGCCTCCCGACTCCAGAACTTCTCCGGGTGCAGGATCTGTTCGGTGGACGCCGGTGGGTCACGGAACGCCGCGTTGACCGCCTCCCATCCTCCGCGCTCGTAGAGCGCCTGAACGAACGTGAGACCCGCCTCGTAGGGGAAGGTCAGCCCCTCGCGGATCACCCGGGGGGCTCGGTCGAAGACCTCGCTGGGCTGGCTCTGGACGGCCCGGAGCCACTCCCGCCGCTCCGCAGAGGGCAGCCGGTTCAGATAGAACAACTCGGTGAGGGTGGCGTCGCCCTCCACCACAGCCCGCCGGGCCAGCATCGCGTCATCGTCCACATCCTTCGGACGCTTCGCTTCGTCATCCGTGAAACCCAAGGCCACGAGATCGAAATGTTGATCCTGGAGGAGATGAGCGTATTCATGCGCGAAGGTCACCCGCTCCACGATCCCAGGCTGCTCCCGCTCGCTGATGACAAAGAATTGCTTAGTATCTGGATCATAGAAGCCAGCGATCCGCTCGGTGTAAAGCTCTAGTAGGAAATCACGCAATGGGAAATCCCGGGGCAGCAGGTCGAAGGCGGCCAAGGTGAGGACGTCCTGGCGGGCCTCCTCCGGCGTGTAGTCCTTTTCGAACTTCTGCTCCTGGTAGGCCCGCAGCTCCGCCGGGGTCATCAGAGATCGGGTGTAGGGCCCAGTGGCCCGCAGGCCCCGGATCTCCTCCACGGTCTGTGCGACCGAGTCGAAGGTAGGACCCGCCAGGGTGGGCCGCGTGGGCTGGGCTATCTGCCGGGCAGCCATCCAGGTCAGGGCCACCGCCCCTGCGCTGCAAGCCAGCACCAAGAGGACGAGCAACGCGATCCCGAGTTTGCGCATGGCGTCCCTCGCTCAGGGATTCAGAGGGATTGTCTCCTGTGGAAGCGGGAACGTCAATCCGGGCGCAGTCGGGCGAACAGCTCTGCATCGGAGCGGCGGCAGCGGGCGAAGACCTGGGGGCGCTTGTGGGCGGCCCGGGGCCAGGTGAGGAGGCCCGCGAGCATGCCCCGCAGGCGCGCCCGGGCAGCCGCTCCCCGCCATGCCCGCAGCGCCTCTCCCACGAGGCGCAACTGCGCCTGGAGGACGCGCGGCCAGAACCGGCGCAGCAACCCCAAAGGATAGTCCTTGGCGATCAGATACAGGAAGTTGCGGCCGTCGTAGAAGCTCGCGATGGGGCCGCCGCCAGTGGCGCTGAGTTTGTGGTAGACCACTGCGTCAGGCACATACCAACAGTTCCATCCGGCGATCTGGGCCCGCCAGGCCAGATCCACATCCTCGCATGAATAGAAGAAATCCTCATCGAAGAGCCCGATGTCCTCGAGCAGCGCCCGTCGATAGGCCGCCGCGGCTCCACAGGCGGAGAACACCTCCTCCTCCCGGTCGTATTGCCCGACGTCCGGCTCCCAGACCCCCCGGTTGCCCGGGATGCCGTCCACCCGGTAGTAGTCGCCGGCGGAGTGGAAAACCTCCCGCTGGTCGAAGAGCAAGATCTTGGAAGCCAGCAGTCCGGCGTCGGGATGGCGCGCGAAGGCGGCTACCAGCGCTTCAAGCCAAGTCGGCGCCGCCTCAGTGTCGTTGTTCAGGAGGACCAGGATCTCCCCGCGGGCGGCTCGGACCCCGGCGTTGACGGCCCCAGCGAAACCTTGATTGCGCCCCAGCGCCAGGACCCGCACCTCGGGGTAGCTGGCAAGCAGGGAGAGGGAGCGATCGGTCGAGCCGTTGTCCACCACCAGGATCTCCCGCTGGGGATACGTCTGCCGACGCAGCGCCTCCAGGCAGGTCGGCAGATGCGCGGCGCCGTTCCAGTTGGGGATGATCACAGAGATGAAGGGCGCGTTCATCCGGCCAGCCATCCTTCCTCGGCCAGGTAGGCCTGCAGGGCCTCCGGCCAGGGCCGCAAGGTGATCCCCAGGGCGGCTCCGCACAGGTTGCGCAACGGGGTAAAGGGAGGGACTCGCGAGGGGCGCGGGAACTCCGTCGAGGCGATGGGGGTTACCGGGATGTGGCCCCGCCCGGTCCGGCGCAGGATCTCAACGGCGTATTCATAGCGGGAGCACATCCCTTCGTTGACGAAATGGTAGATGCCGTAGGCCTCGGTCTCGATCAGCCGGGCGATGGCGGCGGCTACGTCCCGGGTGTAGCTGGGCGAGCCCACCTCATCGTGGACTACGCGCAGGGCCCCCTGTTCGTCGGCGCGACACAGGATCTTGCGGACGAAATGGTTGCCGCCCGGCCCGAAGACCCAAGCGGTGCGGACGATGTAGAAGCGTTGGAGGAGGTGGGAGACAAACCACTCCCCGGCCCACTTGCTGTGACCGTACGGGTTGATCGGGTTAGGGGGATCGAACTCCAGATACGGCTCCCCCTTGGTCCCATCGAACACCTCGTTGGTGCTGATATAGATCAAGGCCGCGCCGGCGGCAACGCAGGCCAGGGCTACCGCTTGGGTCCCCATGGCGTTGACTCGGAAGGCCTTTTCGGGATCCCGGGCGCAACCATCCACGTCGGTTATAGCTGCAGCGTGGATGACCACCTCCGGGCGGGCGCGGAGGATCGTCTGGAAGACCGCTGCCCGATCGGTGACGTCAAGATCGGCCCGGGCGAGCGGGATCACGGTGTGAAGGGACAAGGCCTCCTGCAGGGCTTGTCCCAGCTGCCCTCCTGCGCCGGTGATCAGGACGCGCATTGGCAGCCTGCCTCTGATGAAAGATGGGCACAGGGAGGAGCGGCCGGATCCCGCTTTACGGCAGGGGAGGCCGCCACGGGCGGCCTCCCTCCAGCCAGCGCATGGATCGTCCTCTTCTCCGACGGGTTCCAGATCACTGGCCCGAGCCGGAGGCGGGCGCGCCGGCCAGCTCCGGCACCTCCCGCTTGCTCTGCCAGATCACCCAGAGCAGGACGGCGAGGAGGACCGCCACGGCCGCCCCGATGGCCAGCAGCGTCCCGGTGGTGAGGGTGCCGCGGAACTGGACGATAATGGGGGCGGCCAGCACCGAGACCAGGTTGACGGCCTTGATCATCGGGTTAATGGCTGGCCCCGCTGTGTCCTTCAGCGGATCGCCCACCGTGTCGCCGACCACGCTGGCCTTGTGGCGCTCGCTGCCCTTGCCCAGGTTGCGGGCGGGATCCCGCGGCTCGTTCTCCACCCGCTTCTTGGCGTTGTCCCAGGCAGCCCCAGCGTTGGCCATGAAGACCGCCAGCAGCTGCCCGACCAGGATGGAGCCGGCCAGGAAGGCGCCCAGGGCCTCGACCTGCATCACCAGGCCCACCACCAGCGGGGTGGCTACCGAGAGCAGGGCCAGGGAGAGCAGCTCCTTCTGGGCCGCCAGGGTGCAGATGGTGACCACCCGGGCGTAGTCCGGCTTCACCGTCCCCTCCAGCACGCCGGGGATGCGGAACTGGCGGCGGACTTCCTCCACGATGAGGGTGGCGGCCCGGCTGACGGCCCGGATGGCGAAGGAGGAGAAGAGCCAGGGCAGGGCCCCACCCAGCAGCAAGCCGACGAAGACCATGGGCTGGTCGATGCGGATGCCGATGTCCTGGAGCTTAGGCGTCTGGCCCAGCTGGGCCTGCACCTTGCTCACATCGGTGAGGTAGGAGCCGAAGAGGGCGACGGCAGCGATCACGGCCGTGGCGATGGCCAGGCCCTTGGTGGTCGCCTTGGTGGTGTTGCCCACCGCGTCCAGGTCCGCCAGCACCTCCTGGGCGCCCTTCTCCAGCCCGGCCATCTCAGCGATCCCGCCGGCGTTGTCCGTCACCGGCCCATAGGAGTCCATGCCCACCACGTTGCCGGTGAGCATCAGCAGGCCGATGCCGGTGAGGGAGACGCCGTAGAGCACATAGACCGGCGGCAGGCCCCAGTAGATCAGGGTAGAGGTGGCGATGGTGAGGGCGATGACCGCGATGGCCCACACGGTGGACTCATAGCCCACGGCGAGGCCGCTGAGGATGGTGGTGGCCGGCCCGGCCCGGGCGGACCTCTCGATCTCGCCCACGGGGGCCCGCTCGGTGCTGGTGAAGTAATCCGTCAGCCGCTCGATGACTATGGAGAGGATCAGGCCCACCGTCGTCGAGGCCACCACCCGCCAGTCCCGGGCGTAGAGGAAGCCGATGGCGGCGAAGCCGAGGAAGGAGAGCACCGCCCCGATCAAGAAGCCCCGGCTGATCGCCCGCAGGGCATCCCCCCGGCGGCCGGTCACCCCGCCGACGGTATAGGTGCTGATGATCGAGGCGATCACCCCCACCGCCCGGGCCAGCAGCGGGAAGATGATCCAGACCATCGACTGCTGGGGGTCCACGGCGCGGAGGGCGAGGCCGAGGATCATGGCCGAGACCATGGTGACCTCGTAGGACTCGAAGATGTCCGCGGCCATCCCCGCGCAGTCGCCCACGTTATCGCCCACCAGGTCCGCCACCACCGCGGCGTTGCGCGGGTCATCCTCGGGCACATCCATCTCCACCTTGCCCACCAGGTCCGCCCCCACATCGGCCGCCTTGGTGTAGATCCCGCCGCCCACGCGCATGAAGAGGGCGAGCAGCGTCCCACCGAACCCGAAGCCGAGCAGGGCGTCCGGCGCCGCGATCCCGAAGATCAGGAAGATCAGGGCGCCGCCCAGCAGCCCCAGGCCGTTGGTCAGCATCCCGGTGATGGTGCCGGCCCGGTAGGCCAGGCGCAGGGCGGCGTCATAGCCCTGGGTGCGCGCTGCCTCCGCCACCCGGATGTTCCCCTGCACCGCCATGCGCATCCCCAATTGGCCGACGGCCAAGGAGAAGCCGGCGCCCAGGATGAAGGCCCCCGCCCGGCCCAGCCCCATCACGAGCCGCAGGGTGTTCTCATCCAGCTGGGGGAAGACCTCGCGGGCCTCCGGCGAGGGGGGGACGATGTAAACGCTGAGGAAGAGCAGCACGCTGAGCAATCCCATGAACGGCAGGATGCTCATGAGCTGCCGGCGCAGGTAAGCATCGGCCCCCTCGCGGATCGCCTCCCAGACCTCCTGCATCTTCGGCGTGCCCTTGGGCTGGCGCATGACCTCCGCCCGGAGGACCGCGGCGAAGATCAAGCTGACCATTGCGACCCCGAGCACGGCGAGCACGGCGTAAAACTCGAAGGGCGTCAGCCCACGCCAGCTCATGCGCGCACCTCCCTAAGGGTTTCCGCCCATGCGGGGAAACGTGAGGAAAGACGCAAGCCCATTCTACCGAGTCTGAAGGAAAGGGTCAAGGACGGTCTCCCCAAGGTTCAGATGTACGTTGAGGAAAAGAGGGAAGACGATCGCTCGCCCCAGCGGGCAAGACAGGTTTAGTCAGCACGAAGGAACGGGCGGCCCACATCGCTTTTCCAGGGTTTCGGCGGCCCGGGCTGCGAGAGCCATATCTTCGAAGAGGGCGCGCCTTCCAACGGAGCGGGGTTCACCTCCTGAGCAGATGTTCGGGGCGTCCGGCCCATCCCGTCGGGAGATCTCCTCCTCGGTCCCCCCGCTCACGTCCGAACTTGGGTTCCGGCTTTGCCGGAAACTTGACAGCCTGCGCGTTTTTGAGATAAATTGCATTGGGCTTGTCGAATCGGGGCGCGACAGGCTCATGGCTCACCTCCTGGCGTTGTGGGGCACGGGGGATCCCGTGCCCCACACGTCATGATGGGGGTCTCCGCTGAAAGTTCGGGTCGATCGGAGACTACCGAGACCCGTAGAGGCAGCTTTCGTTGCGACCTCTTGTGGGTTCGGAGACATGAAGTTCGGGGCTGAAGCCCCTCCTACAAAAATCCATCTCTGTAGGAGCGGCTTCAGCCGCGACTCATCGGGGGATCAAAGATAGGGGGTCGGGGCGAAAGCCCCTCCTACCATGCGGCGTGGAGGCGTTTCGGCGCTTCCGGGATCGCGGCGGAGATCCGTGGGGCTTCGCCGGTGGCCCGGATGGCGCTAGGAGCGTCTTTCAGGCTGTTGCCGGTCGCTATCATCACTACTTCCTCCTCCCCCACCATCCCCTCCCGGACGGCTTTCTTTAGCCCAGCGAAGGCGGCGGCCGCCGAGGGCACCGCGAACACCCAAACCTCCCGGCCAAAGGTCTGCATTGCTTGCGGGATCTCCTCATCCTGAGCGGTGAGGAAGGCCCCGCCGGTCTCCCGAACCGCCCGCAGGGCGAAGCGGGCGTCCCGAGGACGGCGGACGGCGATGCTATCCGCGATGGTCTGAGCACGCTCCGAGCGGGCATCTGTGTCGCCCCGCGCCCACGCGGGGGCCAGGGCCGCCGCGCCCTCGGCCTGCACGCCCATCCGGACGGGGAGGCGATCGATCCAGCCCAGGGCGGCCAGATCCCGAAAGCCCTTCCAGATCCCGCTTAGGATGTTGCCGTCCCCCACCGCCATGAACGCCCGGTCCGGCGCCCGACCGCCCAGCTGATCCCAGAGCTCGTAGGCCGCGGTCTTCTTGCCCTTGCGGGTGAACGGGTTGTAGGCGGTGTGACGGCAATACCAGCCGAAAGCCTCTGCCACGACGGCGAGGTCGAAGGCCTTATCGCACGTCCCCTCCACCAGGTAAACCCGCGCGCTGTAGATTAAGAGCTGCGCGATCTGGGCCGGAGGGGCGGTGTGGGGGACGAGGATGACGGCCAGGAGGCCGAGGACCGCTGTCGCGTTCCCCGAAGAGGCGGTGGTAACCACGGAAGCGCCTTCCGCCAGGGCTTTCAGGACCACCACGGCGCTGGCCCGATCCTTGAAGGAGGCTGTCGGGTTGCGGCCGTCGTCTTTCACGTAGACCGCTCGCAGGCCCAGCTGCCGCGCCGTCCGCTCTGCGCGATAGAGGGGGTCCACCCTACGTTCTACAAGGGCCCCGCCCCCTCCCCGCGCGCTAGGGTCTCGGGCCGCAAGGGGAGCAACGTCGCGTAGCGCCAGATCGAGCGGGCCGGATGCGCCCGCAGCTGCTCCAGATCCAGGGCCGCTCGCAACCAGTCGTAGTCATGGAGCACGTTAAGGGTCCCGTTCTGCAGCGCATCATCATTTATTTCACCCGTCTGGGGTGAAACTCATGA